>JBKJQK010000136.1:0-10567 GCA_046594095.1 Anaerolineae bacterium
CACCTGATCGGCCAGCAAGCCGACGAACCAATTCAGCGGGCGGCTGAACGCGACGTTGCTGGCATTCCAGCGCATCGAGTTCTCGAAGCTCATGCCGGCGACGACCCGCGGGAGCGCCTCGCGCAGGACGTCCAAGGTGGGCCGGCCATCTTCGTGGCGCGGGGCAAATACGTAGCTTCCCCCCTTTTCATCGGCTTTGGTGACCAGGGCCGAGGGATCCAAACCGAATCGCTTCGCAAAGCCGATGGCGGCCTGAGTGGGCTTGCCGGCGGCATCGAATGCAGCCCTGGCGCCGGGACCCTTAACCCACTCATCCAGGGCCTGCTGCCGGGGCGCCACGGCGGCGATGAGGGCGGCCAGCCTACGCGGAGTGGCAAAGAGTTCAAGCGGGCCGTGTTCGATCCGGGCGTCGTCGAGGGCGGCGGTCAGCAACTTCGCGAGTTGGGCCTGGGCGACCGGCACGTCGCGGGCGGGCAGCTCCTCCACTCCGATTTCGAATAGCAGCGGGGCGGGGGTGTCGATCACCCGAACGGGCACGCTGAGCGGCACGCGTGGCTCAGGCGCGGTTGCCATGACCATCGGCTGTGGCTTAAGCAGCCACGGATGGCCGCGCTGCTCGCGCTGCTCAACATACGCGGCGGCCACATTCCGGGCAAGTTCGCGCATCCGCGCAAAATAGCGCGCTCGCTCGGTTACGCCGACGGCTCCGCGGGTGTCCAACAGGTTGAATGTGTTCGACATACTCAATACGCAGTCGTGGGCCGGCGTCACCAGGCCCTTCTCAAGCGCGCGCTTGCACTCAGCCTCGGCGTTGTTGAAGGTCTCGTTCAATACCTCAACATCCGCCGCGTTGAAGGCGTATTCGCAGCGCTCGACCTCGGTGTCTTTCATGACATCACCGTAGGTTCGATATGCGTCGTAGCGCAGATCCCACACCGAGCGTACGTTTTGCAAATACATCGCGATTCGCTCTAGGCCGTAGGTCAATTCCAGCGAAACCGGTTTGAGATCAAGGCCGCCGGCTTGCTGAAAGTAAGTGTACTGGGTGATCTCGAGCCCGTCGAGCCACACCTCCCAGCCCAGACCCCAGGCCCCCAGGGCGGGGGATTCCCAGTTGTCCTCGACGAAGCGAATGTCGTGGCGAGCGCGATCGATCCCGATGGCCGCCAGACTCTCCAGATAGATCTCCTGCGGGTTGGCAGGCGATGGTTTCAGGATCACCTGATACTGGGTGTGGGTGTACATGCGGTTCGGGTTTTCCCCAAACCGGCCGTCATCGGGGCGCACGGAGGGCTCCGCGTAGGCGACATTCCAGGGCTCCGGGCCCAGGACGCGCAGAAAGGTCGCCGGATTGAGTGTGCCCGCGCCTACGACCTGGTTGTGCGGTTGCCAGATCAGGCAGCCCTTCGCGGACCAGAATTTGTGCAGCGTCAGGATGAGATCTTGAAAAGTCAGCATGGTGAAAGGCAATTCATTTTACTCGGCTGATCGCGCGAGGACGAGTTCACGCCGGGAGATGCGCCCGTCGACCGGGAGCGCGCGACGACGTAGAATTCCTACTTCACTCCGCCATGACACTCGAAACCGCGCCCGCGCGTCTCATCCCCGAGCCTACGCGCAAGACGTATCTAAGCATTCATAGCTTTCAGGCGCTCAACACGATTTCTTTCACGATCGCGCTGGGAACGCCGCTCACTTTGTTTGCGCGGGAACTGGGCGCGAGCGCCACAATTCTGGGCTTGATTTCAGCATTGACACCGCTGTTTGCGCTCCTGCAACTGCCCATGGCCGGATACGCCGCGCGGGTCGGCTACCGCACACTCATGATGCGCGGCTGGGGCGGTCGGGTCGTCACGCTTGTGCTGCTGTGCCTGCTTCCGTTGGCGCAGCCCCTCCTGCCCAAGGGCGTTGCGATCTCGGTGCTCGTTGCAAGCCTCTTACTATTCAATCTTCTGCGTGGTTTCGCCGCTGGCAGCATGGCGCCCTGGACGGCCGCGCTGGTCCCGCGCCCATCCCGGGCACGCTTCATCACCCGCGACCGGACATTCACTACGGGCGCGAGCATTCTCGCCCTGGTCGTATCCGGCGTGATTCTTTCGGGCGAACACACCGCGCTCGCATACTCAGGGATGTTCACTCTGGCGTTCGTTGCCGGCGTCGCGAGCCTGTTCTTTTTGAATCGCGTACCGGCCGCGCCCGTCGCGACAGGCGTTTCCGGCCGGCCGGATTTGGCCGTGCTTCCGTGGCGCGCGGTATTGTCGGACCGGAGCTTCATGACTTATGTCGCATTCGGATTTGGAATCCAATTTGTGATGGCGGCGGCGGCGCCCTTTGGAGTGATTTTCCTGAAGGATGAAGTCAGGATGCCGGACGGCCTCATCATCCAACTCACCGCAATCGCGCAGGCCGTCGGCACGCTCGCGCTCTGGTTTGGGCGCAGCCGAATCGACGAGAAGGGAAGCAAGCTCTTCATGAAAATGGCCCTGGGCTGGTGGGTGGCCTACTTTCTGATTTGGATGACGATGGCGAGCCGGTCCGTGGCGGGTCTCTTCGCCCTAGCCCCAATCGTGATCATCGTTAACGGCGCGGCCGGCGGAATTTACGACCTCGCCAGCACCCGTTTGATGATGAACATGGGCGGTGATCGCGACGGCAGCGCCCAGTACTTCGCCATGTTCCAGACGTGCGTGAGCCTGGCAGCCGGCACTTCGCCGATTCTTTGGGGAGTGGTGCTCGACACCCTTGGAACTGGCGACCCGACCCGGTTCGTGCTCTTCTATGCAATCGAGGCCGCGCTCCTGGCATTACTGGGTTTGTTTGTCCTGCGGCGCGTCCGCGAACGCTAAAGCATGGCACTAGAATACGCCCTTGTGAACAAACTCGCGCTTGCCGTTATTCTGATCACGACGCTATTGGCGACTTCCTGCGGCGGCATGGGTCCCGCGCCCGTCTCGGCCGAGAGCGCGGGAGTGACGGTCTATCCTACAGCCACCCCGCCGGCCACATCCACGCCTGTGCCTCCTACGCCGACATCAACCCCGTCGCCGGTCCCGACACCGACGGTCATGCCGACCGCAACGCTTCGACCAACCGCGACACCGATTCGGCCGACGCCTACTCCCGAGTCCATCAAGCCGCCCACCCGGATCAGGATCCCGTCGATTCGCCTTGACGCCCCGGTGAAAACCGTTGGCCTGGTCCAGGAGAAAGCCACCGGTTTCTGGACTTATGAGATTCCCAACTTCAAGGCGGCGGGCTGGTCGGATGATTCCGCGCCGCTGGGTAAGCCCGGGAATACCGTCTTGAATGGGCACAATAACATCGAAGGCAAGGTCTTTCTCGATCTCGTGGATGTCAAGAAGGGCGACTCCATCGTGATGTATGAGGGAGACAAACCGTACACCTATATTGTTTCGGAAGTGTTGTTTCTGCTCGAGTTGGGCCAGCCGGATTCGGTGCGGATCAAGAACGGGTCGTATATCAGGCCGACCGATGATATCCGGCTTACGATTGTGTCGTGCTGGCCCCGGGACAACAACACGCATCGCCTGATCGTCATTGCCAAACCCGCCTGACGTTTCGTTTCCCGTGTGAACGCGGATAGCCCGGCTCTCCTGCAGCGCGAACTCTCGGATATCACGGAGTCGCTGTGCGCTGCGGCTGCGAGGCGCATGGGGGGCCACCCCATTCTGCCGCCAGCATTCGACTGGGACCGGCGGAGGTCGCTGCTCGCCGCGATGGTCGCCCACATTCATGGGATAGGCCCCGTGCTCGATGGGGCAGGCCTCGACCTGCCAACCGGCCTGCGGGCCGATTTGCGGCTTCAAGCCGAGGGGAACCGGACCCGCGTTGCCCGGATGCTGGGCTTGCGCGATCGCTTCATTTCAGGGATGCGGTCCCTTGGGCGCGAACCCATCCCCATCAAGGGAGCGGCTCTAGCCGACACGCTCTATGCGGAATCCGGGTTGCGGCCGATGGCAGATCTCGACTTTCTGATCCGTCCAGACGACATGGATGCCTGCGATACGGCGGCGCGCTCGGCAGGCTTCAGCCGCGTATTGGAGACGCGCCGGCACGTGGTCTACGGAATCGAGCCGATGAGGATTGTTTCGCTGCTCCGTGAAGATCCCGCAAATCCAATCAAGCTTGAGGCGCATGTCGAACTGCGGGAGCGTTTCTGGGGTGGTGAAGCGACCATCGGCCGCATCTTTTATGAGCTGGATCGCCCAACCAGCCATATTGTTCACGGGCTTCTTCACGTCAGCCATCACGCTTCGACGCGCACGTTGCGCTTTTGCCAACTCGTCGACCTCGGTTTGATGTTTGCCCGGGTCGACGCCGCAGGCTGGGCGAACATTAGCGCGGCGCTCCGGTCTTGTGGCGGGATGTGGTGGGCGTTCGCCGCGTTGCGGCTCGTCGCCACCTACTTCCCGGGATCGGTCGATGACTGCTTGCTGGCATCGACGGGCAAAACGGCTACCCCATTGGCCAGGCGCGCGCGAAGCTGGAGGATTACCGAGTTCTCCTATTCCGCGCTCGGTGACGGCGGCCTGGCCGCGCGCCTGCGCTGGGCGCCCAACTTCGTCGCTGCCGCGCGGGGAATGCTTGGACAGGCCGTAGGAGGCGCGCAATCGCGGGTTGAACTCGCGCCGGACTTGCGGGCCGGACAAATCAGCCGGCTTCGGCGCGCCCTGGCCTGGCTCGGGGGCCGCGGACTGCGACCGACATCGGCGCGACTGGTCCAGCTCGCGCTTCAGCGCGAATCCACACCGGCCGCCGAGGGCTCTTCCTTGTGAGAGGCTTCGCGCGGGACGCAGCCTTCCGGCGCCTGGCCCGGGGAAGCGGGCTGATGCTGACCCTGAACTTTGGCGGGGCGGCGTTTGCGCTCGTGGCCGCCGCGCTCGCCGGCCGCGCCATTGGGGGGGCTCGGTTTGGCATCTACACGTTTTGCATGGCCTGGGCGGCTGGTCTGGTGACGCTTTGCGAGGCGGGGCTCGACGGCGCTCTCGAGCGCGAAGTCGCTCGCGACCCCGGCGAAAGCGCGTCGCTGGGGCGGACGGGCCTGGCCGCCAAACTTCCGCTCGTCGCGCTTGCGTGCGGGGCGGTCGCGCTGGGCGCGTCGCGGCTGGCCGGCGCCGACGCCGTTGCAGGTCTGCGCTTGGCTGCTTTCCAGGCGGCCGGCCTTGCGCTGCTGGGCGTTTTCGCGGCCGTATTTCGGGGCAATGGCGCCTATGGTCCGGCGGTTGCGGCCGGACTTGCGGGCGGGCTGATTCAGGCGCTGGCCACGGCGGTTGTGGTCATGGCCGGGGGAACCGAAATCGAACTCCTCGGGTTGGCTGCCGCGATAGCCTGGGTCCAGTGTCTTGGACTCGGACTGCTCTTTCTGGCGCGCTATGGGCGGCGAATTGGACCGGCAAAGCTGCAGCCCGCGCGCCTGTACCGACTGGCCGCGCCGTTTTTGGCGGGGGTCGCCGTCCGGGTTGCCCAGGGCCGGATCGCGCCTTTGATGCTTGGCTATTTTGTCCAGCCCCTCCAGGTCGGATTTTTTGGGGCGGCGTCGCGCGTGGCGGACACGATCCGCCACGCGCCGAACGGACTGCTTCAGGGCACGTATTCGCTCTTTGCGTCTGGCGGAAGCGATCGCCGCCGCGCGGTCGGGTTCTATTGGGTGGCGATGTTTGGCATCGCCGTCGTTGGCGGGGCCGGCATTTTTGTAGCCGGCCCCGCCTTCGTTCTGGCTGTATTTGGCACGGGCTTCGCCGGCGCCGCGGATGTCACCCGCGCGCTCGGTCTCGCGTTCGGGCCGGCGGTCATCGCCGACGCCGCCATCACCTACCTTTATGCAGCCGGAGACGAGGCGATTGCGGTGCGTTGGAACACGCTCGCCCTTGTCATCCAGGCGGGCCTTACCCTGGTCGCGGTCGAGCAGCTGGGCGCTGCCGGGGCAGCGTTGGCACTCGGGGCGGGCAGGGCGGTCACGTGCGTTCCACTTGTCATTCGGGCCCTCGCCAGCGCGCGCCGTCGCTTCTGGGAGCCGGCCGAATCCGGACTGGCCTGATGCGCGATCCGGAGTGCGGCCCTGCCGTCCCGTCGAGGGCGCTACGATGCGCGCGCTTCCAGATACCGCAATACCGGCCGGTCTGAAACGAGGCGCGCGCGGAGCTCCCTTCGCCAGTGGCCAGGATAGCTTCCCACCGTTGCGCCGGCGCGCTTCAGCCTGGCAATGTCCAACGGAATGAGCCAGTCCTTACCCGGCGCAATCATCAGCGGAATTCCGTAGCGGGCCTGGAATGAGGCCTCCCGCGCCGCAAACTCGGCCGCCACCCGGCCCGGATCGGCATAGACGGGAAGTCCGGTGGCGATGGCGAATCCTCCGGGTCGCGCCCGGTCCAGCCCCGCGCGAAGGCGCGCCACCGGATCGACGGACGTGTGGAGGCATCGATTCAGCACGACCACATCGAATGTCTCGGCGAGCCCGTCAAGACGCGCCTCATCCATCTGAAGCGCCTCCCAGACGGGTGAGACATACCGGACGCGCGCACCCAACCCATGCACGTCGGCGCCAAAGTAGGACACCGCGACGAGGTGATGGCCATCCTGGCTCAGGGCTTCGCTCAGCCACCCATTCCACGCGCCAATATCCAGGATTTTCAGGCCGGACTGCTTTGGAAGGCGTCGCCGAATGAGCTCCAGATCGCGAACGCGACCCTGCCAGGCCGGCAATCCACGCGCGGCCGGCCGTTCCGGGAGGTCGGCATAATCCGCGGGTTCAAGCGACGCATGGATCGGCGCGATCAGGTAATCGGTCAGCGCCCGCTCCAGCCGGTCGATGCGCTCCGCAAAGTCGGGCGTCATCAGCCGGGTTACGCCGCCGGGACCGCGCTGATAGGCGTGCCCGGCGCCGCAGAGCAGCGTCTCCGAATTGATCCCTTCGCCGCACGCCGGACAACGCAACTTCACAGCGCCTCCGGCGATTCACCTGCCCATCGGTCGAGCAGGCTGGCCGAACTCTGCGGGTCGTGGCTCGCGAGCAATTGCGCGATGGCGCACCCGCGCGCGATTTCCCTCGCCGCCGACTGCGCTCGCGGATAGCGGTCGAAGCCGCCCGCCGGCCTTGCGTACATGGCCTCGAGCGCCGAATCGGCGGACATGGGCAGGAGCGCCGGCGCTGCCGGGTCGCCGCGGCCGACCACAACGAGCCAGGCCGGCGTTCCGGTAAGGGCCGGAGAGCGGACGGGCGCATCGCGCTTCACCTTGCCGTTTGGCAGGCGGCGCGGGGCGATGCCGGCGAGTTCGGGAAAGAAGCGGGCCGCGTCAGGCAGGAGCCGGATCGTCGTGGCATGCCCCCACACCCGGTGTTCGGCCGCCTCCACGAATACGACATCGTCGGCGATGAGTTGCCACCCGAGGCGGATCATGGCGTAGCACAACGTCGATTTGCCAACCATGCTCTCGCCGGCAAGTACGAGCGCGCGGCCGTTACGCGCGACAGCGGCGGCATGGACCGGTTCCCGGCCATTCTGGGTCAGCATCTGGAGCGCGTGAGCCTCAAGAACATGGTGGATGAGCCGCTCCCCATCCTCGAGACAGGACTCGGTGAGCCGGGCGACACAGTGGCTTTCAACCAGGTCGGAGTCGGCGTCGATGCCTTTCCCGCGGGTAATGAAGTGCCCATCCGCCCAGGTGTGCTGGGGCGCGTCGTTGTCGGCGCCGCCGCGGCCCGGGCCAACCATCAGATCAAGGATTGCCGGGCGCAGCGCGGAAACCAAACCAGGGTCCAATCGATGCCAGTGGCCGAAGGCGCGCTCCGCCAGGTCCGCAAGCCGCGGATCATGGGTTCGGACACGGAGCCGCCGGCCCAAAACCGGGTAAGCCCTGTCGTAGGGAAGGGCGGGTAGGGAAATCGCCGTGTTCATCCACCATCAACGTTCCCGGATCCGGCGCTGGGCGGCGCGAGACGATAAATGGTCAAGCGTTCATAGCCAAGTTCCTTGGTCGAGACGATGGTCGTGGTCAGGCCCGCCGTGCGGCCCGCAGCCAGGAACCCGGGCCCATCGCCCTCGGTCGACGTGACGAGCAAGCCGGCCCCGCCGTCGGTCAGATGCGCCGAAAGTGAAACGGCAAAGCGCTCCACCGTGTCGGTCGCCCGCCAGGCAAGCTCCCAGGCGTCGCGCGGGACGCCTCGGAAGAAGGGCGGGTTGAAGGCAATCAGGTCGAAACGCGCCCCCCCGACTGGGCCGAAGAGATCGCCCTCGAGAACCGTCATCCGCGCGCCGGCCCCATTCCGCTCGGCGTTGATGCGCGCGCAACGGATGGCTTCAGGATTGATGTCCACCGCCACGACGGTGGCGCCTCGGGCCGCGGCCGCAAGTCCGACCAGTCCTGTTCCGGTCCCCATGTCCAAAACGCGCATTCCGGGGCGCGCAACTTTGGAAACTGCCCGCGCCAGCGCGCGGCCGCCAAAAAAAAGGGCGGGGTTCATCGTGTCCGCCAGGACGAGCAAGTCGAACCCTTCAACGCGCTCAACAACATCGCGACGATGCCGGCCTGACTGAAATGCCCGAAACCAGGCATGCCGAACGCGGCCGATCAGGCGGCGCGCGTTCATCCTGCCCCCCCGGCGTTGGCCGGCGCTCGCGCGAGCTCCAGGATGTAGTGATCGGCGAGCATCCAAAGGGCCGGCAGGCTGGCCAGCGCGCTCTCAACCCGGTCCAGTGTCGCGAGCGCCCGCGGGTGTCGCGCCGCCCACGACTCGGCATACGTGCCCGGGGTCATCCCGCCAAGCGCCAAAACGCTCGAAACTGTGAACCAGGGCGAAAATGCGCGGGCGACCCGGATCGCGGACGGGTAGCGGACGATCGTCCCCCTCCAGGAGATGCCGCCTCGCCGCATGCGCCGGAACGCTTTCGCGGGCTGGCGATGGGCCGCAAACCAGACCCATTCCCATGCCGCGAGCGGGCCCATCACGACGGCGATGACCGACCCGCCGGGAGTGATCAGTCCCGCCAGGCCAGCGGCCAGCCCGGCCAGGTTGGCCACGCAGTTCAGGGCTCCGAAGTTGGAGTAGGCCCCGTCAAACTGCCCGGCGCCGAGGCGCCACAGGTCTTCGACGGGCAGCTTCCGCAATTCAATGAAGGCTTCATGCCTGCCTTCGCTGACCTTGCGCGCGGCCACGGCCAGCATGCCGGCCGAGGCGTCAAGGGCCATAACCCGAACGCCGCGCCGGGCGAGGTGGAGGGCATCCTCGCCTGTTCCGCAGCCCAACTCAAGCACACGCTGGCCGGGTCGAAAGGCGCGATCAAGGCGCGCCTGCACGCGAGCCCGGAACATTCCGCCGAGGATCGAGGCGCCAAATGCGCGATCGTAGTCGGAGGCAAGATCATCGAACGCCGCCGGCCTTTCCGTCATTCATCCCGCTCTTCGCGAGCCGCGTGGAGACCCTCCACGGCCGCTTCTGCCGCGAGGCGCAGACGGGCGGCCTCAGTGGGGTCGCTGTCCGCAAGCCGGTGGGCGCCGACGGCACTGCGCAGCCATTGGTCTGCGAAACGGTAGTAGCGCCGGGTGTGCCGGCCGCCGATGACGTAGTCGCGATCACTTGCCGCTTCCCATTCCTTCCCAAGGCGCGCGCGGTCCTTAACTGCCTCGAAATAGGGCGTGTTCTTGATCGGGTAGGCCACCGTGGTGAGAAAGGTGTCCGGGTTGGCTTTCTTGACGTGCTCGACGGTCGCCGCGATATCGTGTTCCGTTTCTCCGTCGTAGCCCCACATGAGGAACATTCCCACGGCAATCCCGTGGCGTTGGGCCAGATGTGCGGCGTGCTGGACTTGCTCGACGGTAACGCCGCGTTTCATCGCGTCCAAGATGCGCTGGCTGCCGCTCTCGGATCCGATCCAGATGCGATAGCAACCCATATCCGCCAGCGTTTCAAGAACGCGCTCGTCCAGCATCCTGTCCGCCCGCGAGATGGTCTCAAACGGGAGGTGGAGATCGCGCCGCTCTAACTCGGCTGCGTAAGCGTACAGCCAGCGGTGATTGATCGTGAATACGTCATCCGCGTACCATACCTGGTCCGGCTTGTACGTCTGACGGATAAAATCGACCTCCGCCGCGCAGTCAACCGGATCGCGACGGCGGTGGGTGTAGCCGAACACTGCGTGCGAGCACCATTTGCACTTGTACGGGCATCCCCGGGCGGTGATCAGGTTGACACTGCCCGAGCCATGTTGGCGCCGCCAGACGTCGACGTAGGCTTGCTGATCGATGGCGGCCCGATCGGGCCACGGAACGCTGTCGATGTTCGCGATCTGTTCGCGCTCGGGGTTCGTCACAATCGCGCCCATTTCGTCGCGAAAAACGATCCCGTTGACGCCGCGCAGGCGATTGACTCCGCTCGTTGCGAGCGCCGGGAGCAGCTCCGTCAAGGTCGCTTCACCCTCGCCGATGACGACGACATCCGCGCCGCGCTCGACATACTCTGCCGGATAATTGGCGCTTTCGGGGCCGCCCAGAATGACCGTCCATCCGAGCCGCTTTGCCTCGCGCAGAATGCTGAGCGTCTGGGGCCGGG
>JBKJQK010000168.1:0-3603 GCA_046594095.1 Anaerolineae bacterium
CCAGTTCTGGGCCGGGGGTGGAGCCGGGGCTTCGCGGGAGCCTCCGGGCTGCTCATCCTCGCCGTGCCCGAACGCCTCGCGTGGCGTTGAAGGCGGGGGCGGCGGTTGCTTTGGTAACTGGCGTTTGCGGTATTCCTCCAACAGGTCGCGTCTGCTGGGCGGTGGTGGCGGCTCTACGTCCGCCGGGCCAAACCCGCCGCGCTCTCGGATCGTCGGAGGCGTGTTCTTGGGCACGAGCGGGGCCAGGCGTTCTCTCAGAAACTGGTCTTCGCGGGCCGAGGGGTTGTCTCCCTGCACGGGCGGCGGGGTGTCCTTCTTCGGTCGGCGGATAGGCTTCGGCTTCTTCGGGGTAGCGGGCATACGGGCCATGGTTCCTCCTGCTTTCGCGCTTAGGCGCGCGGTCGAACATGCAAAGGTGGTGGCTTCAATGAGGCGCAGTGGCGGCGGCGGTGGACTCCGCTGTCAGTGTAGGCCGGATCCCGCAGAGGGCAAGGGCGGGGGACGAAGACGCGCCGCTCTGCGTGCGTTGCCGCATCCGCCGGCGATTCGAAACACCTGCTACCCTCGTCGCGTCGCGGAGCGACGTGACGTGACTCTTGCGGCTGCCGGACCTGGTCCGGTCATCCCCCTCCTAGCGTGTCCGCATCCCCTCACCCGCATGAGAGAAGCCGCTCTCGGATTGAGATACCCCATTCGGAAATCTGAGGCAAGATGGCCCGCATGTTGATCCGCCACTCACCACCGCTCGCCATCCTTCTGACGCTCTCCGTGTTTCTTGCCGCCTGCGCGGGCGCAGCCCCCGCGCCGACCGCCACGCCCCCGCCGACGGCGACGTCCGTCCCATCCACGGTGGCGCCCAGCCCAACGCCGCGCCCCACCGCCACCGCGGTCCCCAGCCCAACCAGTTCTCCGACCGCGACAGCCCCCAGGCCGACCGCCACTGCCCAACCCGCGCTGGCCGGCCCGTGCGGACTGATGAAGCTGGCCGACATCGAGGCGGTCTTTGGCGCGCTTGAGGCGCCGCCCGAGCCGAATAAAGACAGTCTGATCGACGCGCCCGGCTGCGACTTCGTCGTCAAGAGCGGGCTCTTCTCGGTCAGCCAATCAACCGAGGGCAAAAAGCGTTTCACCGCCACCGTCGACAAACTGAAGGCCGGCGGCGCGCCCCTTGTGACGCTGCCCGGGTTTGGAGATGAAGCCGTCCTGGCTGTCGGCAAGCCCGCCCCGACCGTCAAGGGCAGCGCCGCTGTGATGCTGATCCGAAAGGGCGAGACCGTCACCGCCTTCAGCATGCTCAGCGATATGGATGATCCGACCCTGACCGCGGCGATGAAGTCGATCGCGGGGAAACTGGCCGGGAAATAGGGCGCGGGTCAATCCTTCTTCACCGCCGGAGGGGCGCCGGCAGCCTGCTCGCGAATCACATGGGCGAGACGCATGCTCGACGGGCGGTTCCCCCCGGCGATCACATACGCAATATCCAGGCGCGCCTCGGACAGGGCCATGTTGAGATCCGGGCGGTGGGCTTCACTGGTTTTGTTCATCCGGGCGACGGCCTCCGGCAGGCGGGCCTTGAGATCGCGGGCTTTCTGCTTGAGGGCCTCGGACGCGTCGCCCGCCACCAGCGCCCTTGCCAGCGCGAATGCCTCGCCGCTGTAGGCGTGAACGGCGCGAACGAGCGCGTCATCTGGGTTGATCGTCTTCGTTGTGTGCGGCATGTCTGCCACCTCCCGGCGCGGTCGATCCGCTTACTTCTTTGTCTTCAGGGCCTTCTTGAATGCCTCTGGGTCGAGCTTGTTCGCGGCCGCTACCACGTCGCCCCAGCTGGCGCCGCTTTTCTTTTCGTACGCCTTGGCGAGGAGTTTCGGGTCCTTGAGATAGGCTTTCTTGACCACATCCATTCCCACAAAGTCGACCAGGAGCCTGGTGAGTTTCACCTCGTTCTCATAGGAAGTGATGTTGGGCACGGTGATGCCGGCATCCTTGATCGCCTGACGGGCCAGGGTCTCGGTCACGCCCTCATTCAGTCTGTCGCCAACCCGGCCGCGGAAGTTGGGGTCGGCGTTGTTGTGCAGGATCTCGTGCGCGGTGGCCGTGACCAGCGTGGTCTCCCCGTTCACATACACGACACCTTCCCAGGCGAAGCCCTGGGTCTTGACGCCCGCGGCTTCGTCATCCTTGTCGCAATCGCCAAACTGCCAATCGTCTCCGTTGTCGCGCTTGGCGCCAGCCGCGATGCACACCTCGTCGTACTTTCTTGAGCATGCCTTCTGATTGGAAAGGATCTGGACCGCGCCGGGCACGATTGTCTTTACGCCACCCAGAGACCCCTGGAGGATCTTCTGGGCTGAAGCGAGGCCCATCGCGCCGGGCGTAAGCTTCTGAGTTTCCTTGAATCGTCCGGCAGCTTTGGTGGCGGCCTTTGTATCCGCCTTCTTTTTCCACGGCGTTCGGACTTTGGCCGGCGTCATGAAGCCGTCCTCGCCTATCTTAGGGGGCGCGCCCCGTTCCCCGCGTTCAGGATCGATCGGAGCAGTAGCCTGTGGCTCCAGAATGTCGTCGTGGGTCTGGCGCTCCTTCCTTTCAATCTCGGCGGCTTGCTCTCTGGCGTGCCTGAGTTCCCTGCCTTTACGGTGGCGCTGCAGGCGGCGCACGCCGCCCTGCTGCAGGGTGTGGGTCAGCTCGTGGGCGAGCAGGTGTTTGCCACTCGCGCTTGCCGGGTCGGCCGCGCCCTTGCCGAGGTAGATATCCTGGCCGTGGGTGAAGGCCTGCGCGCCGACGTCCTGGTTGAGCCGCTCGGCCTCGCCGCCCGTATGCAGCCGCACTTCGCCGAAATTGGCGCCCATCCGTGATTCAATAAAGGCGCGCGTGTCGCGGGGCAGCGGCTGCCCCGAGCCGGTCTCGGCCATCCGGCGCTCAAATCCCGAGCCGACCTCAAACGCGCCTGCGCCCACCCCGGTGACCGCCTTGGTTCGGATCGGCGCGCTCCCGCGTTTTGACCCGGCCGGGCGCTGGGGGGTCGTAGCGTCGTCCATCACCTGGGTGGCGACCCGGGGTCGGCCTCGCGCTCATACGCGTCGTCGGCGGCGCCTACGGTGAGCCTGGCCTGGATAATTCCGCCGCTTCGCTCTCCATCCAACAGCCGGTTGACCGCCCGGTTCCCAATCGCGCGCTGGAGCTGGATGATCTGCTTGCCGGATAGAGATCTCGGGTCGACCGCCGCGCGCTGCGCCGTGTCGGCCAGCCCCGGCTCGTTTTGCCGGACCGGCGCCCTTTGCGCGCGGGCTGCGCCCGGGGTCCTCGTCCTGCGATTGATCTTGGTCTTGATGGTCAACGCTCTCCCGATTTTGCGCGCAAGTTGAGTCTTCCGATCGGAAAACTGTACCACGCCCGCCCGAAGTGTCAACCTCGCCCCCTCTTCCGTGTACTCGAAAAACACGCCTGTGAACCCAAGCGTTCGACTAAGTCAGTCGTCAAAGGTTCTGGACACCCCTTGGTCAAATACCCCGCGCCAGTCATCGCCACACCAGGGCCTGTCGCGAGCACTTTACAGAAGAACGAAGAAGGAAGGCGGTCCGAAGCACCCGGGATTCTTGACCTTCC
>JBKJQK010000305.1:0-4355 GCA_046594095.1 Anaerolineae bacterium
GGATCGGAAACACTTGCGCCGCGCTGAAGCAATCCCAAGTTTCCCCGAATCGTTGTGAGGGGAAACTTGGGATTGCTTCAGCGCGGCGCAAGTGTTCCCGATCCGGATCGAGCCGAGATCCTGCGGGATGCGATTGACGAGGCGGAAAGGTTGACGCGTCTCGTGAATGAGCTGTCGCTGATGTCACGGGCCAGCGCGCCCCAGGGTTTGCGCCTCGAACCGCTGCATCTGCGCGACCTGGTGTTTGAAGTGGCCCGCAAAGCCCGGGCACTCGCCCGCGACCGGCGGCTTCTCGTTGACGCCAACGATGATGCCATCGTAAATGGCAATCGCGACGCGCTCACCCAGATCCTGATTGTGCTGATCGAAAACGCGGCCAAGTTCACCAATCCGGGCGGCACGATTGCTCTCCAACTGCGCCGGTCCGGAGCGGACGCGGAGATTATTGTCCGCGACAATGGCACTGGCATCGCCTCAGAAATGCTCCCGGTGATCTTCGAGCCCTATCGCGCTGGCGATCCGGGTCGAAATCCGAATGGGACGGGTCTGGGTCTGGCCATCGCCCGCCAGCTCGTCGAGGCTCAGGGCGGACAGATTGGCGCGCAGAGTGAGCCTGGGGACGGCAGCGCTTTTACCGTTACCTTGCCGGCCGTCTGATTTTGGCCGCGCGCCGCGGGAAACCGTTTCTCGGCCATAATCTCTGAGGTGCCCGGCCGTAGCCGCGCAGCCGACAAAACCATGGCCAAAACAACATCGTCCGACATTGTTTTGAGGATTGACCCAGGCGCGCACTGCGGCCCCATCGAATCGGTGATTGTCAACGCGGCCGGCACCGAGGTTATTTCGGCGGGGCGTGACAAGTCCATCCGGATTTGGGACGTGACCGAACGCAGGCTCAAACGTACGCTGTTGTGGCAGATGGGACGCGGGCGCATCGGCGAATTTTGCCGGATGGCGCTAGACCCGGGTGAACCGCATCTCTTCATCGCGACGCGAGACGTGGAAGGGGGCAGCGCAAAGGAGCGGCATCCGTCCGCGACCTTGCGTGTGTTTGACACAACCACGGGAGATCAGAAGATCGCGCATAACGCTCTTGGGTGGATCTCTGGGTTGAGCCTCGACGAAACCACCAACGGGTTGCTGATGGTCGACCACATGTCAAATGTACTCCGAATGTTCGACCCGAATACGCTGCTGACCGAAACCAATCCGGCCCCGTTCATGACGTCTTCGCCGATTCGCGGGGCTTGCCGCCGGCTGAGGACGTTTGCGCGGGAAGGGTCAGTCTGGGCTGTGGTCGGCCTGTGGGGCGACGAGGGCGGCGTCGCGCTCTTCGAGATCACGGCCGCCGGCATTCAGGAGCGACAGAGAATCTCGTTGCCCGATGGCGACCTCCCGGGCCAGATCGCGATTGGAGAAAGCCATATTTCGATTGCGGGATTGAGGCGTCCGGCAGTCTACATATTCGACAAGGAATTGGCTGCAGTTCGCAATCCGATTCAGACCAATTTCGCGCCCGCTCAGATTGTCTATTCTTCGGAGAATCGCCTTATCGTCGGGACGACCACGGATGATGGCCGGGCGCCGGTGCAGGTATTTGACGGGTCCACCGGTTACGCCCTTCGGACCTCGTACTTCGGGCACAGGGGTTCGGCTGAAGCAGTCGCGTTCCTTCCGGACGGAGTGGCCGTCAGCGCTGGAGGGCCGGGGAACGAGATCCATTTCTGGAAAGACGACGGGAATTCCGGCGAGTTGTTGTGGTCAGTGGGCGGAGTCGGCCGCGCAATCCATGCCACCGGCATTACGAGCGACCGCCGGGTTGGCCTGGGGCACATCCCGGGCGTTGCCGGCCAGAATCAACCACTCGAATCGGGGTTTGACTTGAATGCGATGACGGCCTCACCGCTTCCTATCGACGGCGACCACGGCTTTGCCAGGGCGAATCGATCCCGAGACGGCCTCACATTGGCGGCGCGATCAGAGGAGAAAGGAAAGCTCTTCCTGGAGCCGAATGGCGTCGTACTGACGGGTGACTCGGATCTGACCGGCTATCTGGCGACGACCTTTGGATTCACGCCGGCTGGATCGATCATCACAGGTGATCGCGATGGAGACGTCCGGCGCCTGGTCGTCGAGAACGGCAAATTCGCGGGAAAGCGCCGGTTTCTTCACGGACATGAGGCGGGCCTGCGCGACCATGCCGCCGCCGGGGACTGGCTCATCACCGGAGGCCTGGACCAGGTCGCCCGGCTGTGGTATCTCCCGGACGTCGAGGCCGCAAGCGAGGAACCGATGCGCCCCGCGCTGTCTCTTTTCCTCGCATCCAACGGCGAGTGGGTGGTCTGGAGTGAGAGTGGTTTTTTTGACGCCAGCCAATTCGGCGATCGCTACGTCGGTTTCCACGTCAATCAAGGCAACGATCAGGAATCGCAATATGTGCCCACCGACCGTTTCGTGCGCGCTTTGTTTCGGCCCAGCCTGATCCGCGCCATCCTTGAGACTGGTAGCGAAGCTCGCGCGCTCGCCCTGACCGGCGTTTCGCTGCCCGACTTGCCGGCGCTCCTACCGCCCGTCATCGAGTGCAATGACACGCAGCCCGTGTCGTGGTCGGCGGGCAAGCGGGTGGATCTCACGGTTGAGGTGCGTCCGGGCGGCGGACCGATCATGCGGGTGTGGGCATTGCGGAATGAGGTGGTCATTTGGGAGGATCGCGCCACCCGAACTGAACCCCATACGTACGAGTCCCTGGCTCTTGCGCTTGTGCCCGGCGAAAACCGGATCAAACTCCTGGCGGAAAGCATGGTCTCCAAGGCGTGCGCAATCACGCTGGTGGTCAATCCGGAAGGCGGGCCGGCGGGGATAACGTCGATTTCCGAATACGGCACCTGGAGTACGGATACGACGTCGCCGCCCATCGAAGCCAACCCGCCGGCCGGTCCACCCGCCGCCCATGTCTCGCCGGCGCTCCCGCTGCCGAAGACGGGTGGCGGGGTCGTAACGGCGCCACTTCGCCCCCGCCGGGTAAAGGTATCCTTTGATATCCCCGCGCGTGAGGAGGTTGACCAGCGGATCCAGGTACTCCGAAACGGCAAGCCGGTCCGCGACGCCGTGACCCGCAACAGGAGAAAACGAACGATTGAGGCCTCGATCGCGATTCCCGAGGGCCAATACGATATTGAAATCGTAGCCGGTCCCAAGGACAAGCGCAGCCGCGTCTTCGCGGCGAAGGCGGCGACTGGGACTTCGGCCCCGACGATGCAGTTCGGCACGATGGTGGACCAGGTCGCCGCAACCCTGGCACAACCTACGGTCACGCCGCCGCCGGCCGTTCTGGCCAAAAACCTTCCGATTCAGACCGCGCCTGTTGCGCCCACTGGGACCGTTGACGTGACCAAGCCTGAGTTGTATGTGCTTGCAATCGGTGTTTCGAGAATCCTTCATCCGAGCGGGAACTATCACGACCTCAAGTTCGCCGCCGCGGACGCAGTCGCCATTGGCAAGGCTTTCGAAAACCAGAACAGCGGTCTGTTTGGCCAGACGCGGGTCTGGCTCCTGACCGATGAGCAGGCCACCCTTGCGCGCATCGAGGCCGCTTTGGCTGAACTGGAAGCAACGGTCGCGGCTCGGGCCGCGGCGAGGGCCGCAGCCGGAAGCGTGTCGCGTGATGTCACCGTGATTGCCCTGGCGGGCCATGGCGTTCAGACCAAGGATGACCAATTCTTTTTTTGGAATCACGACTTCGACTTGGACCGGCCGGCGGAGACTGGCATGAGTTTTTTGAAGCTGGGAGACCTGGTGACGGCGTTTCCGACCGAGCTGGTCTTGCTGATTGACGCCTGTCACGCGGGTATGGCCGGGGCTGTTGCGCTCAGCAATTTGCGGCCCGAGGAGCTGTTCAAGCGGCTGAGCGCCATCAACGAGCGGGCTCAGACCATCTTCAGCGCTACCCAGAAGAACGAGCTGGCGATGGAGCACGCGCCGTTTGGACATGGGCTTTTTACGAAGGCGATCCTCGACGCGCTGAACATGGATCCGGCGGGCGTCGGGGTGTCTCTGCTGCAGATGGTCGACAACACTCAGCGCCTGGTGCGAGGGTGGTCGGACGGCAAGCAAGTTCCATCCATGCGCGTCTATGGAGACGTGTTTCGTTTGATCATGTACCGAAAATAGGGCTGCGCATTTCCTGAGGTAGTGCTAATATCATGCCTGTCCGCTGAAACGCATCGGCGGGTTAATCGAAACACAGCGAGGAAAAATGGCTACAACAATGAAGAGCGCATCGAAGAAGCCGGTCGTCAAGAAGCCGGTCGCCAAGAAGGCGGTCGCCAAGAAGCTGGTCGTCAAGAAGCTGGTCG
>JBKJQK010000416.1:0-2940 GCA_046594095.1 Anaerolineae bacterium
GCCCCATTCACGACCCGCCGGCGATCGGTCACGCTCAGGTCGCTCAGCAGGTTTGGCATGAGCCGCGATCACCCGTCAGCCTGGACCACTGGCATGAACACATAAGCGGTGCCCTCATCGTCGACGGCCACAAAACCATCCTGGGTTCGACCTTCAAAGCGCACATCAAAGGACTCGGGCGGATCGCCCTCAAACTCAAAATTCAGGCGGAGCACCCGCGACCCGGCATCCCAGGTATACGCGCCGGAAAACGGCTCCGGCTCATCATCCGCGTCCGATTCCAACATGCCGTCCAGCTTGCCATCGGGAGTCATCTCGACATACAGCGTCGTCTCGATGTCGTCATCGACGACCATCACCCAGCGCCCGGCGGGCTGGAATTCAGCAGGGGAAGTCATGCCCGAGATTGTAGCGGCCCGGCTGGCGATGGGCGGGCGAAGGGTCAGCGCGGGACAATCATCATCCGAAAATAAGGCAGCGCTGCTAGAATCATCAGCAATGACACGGGCGTGGGCGATCCTCAAGGCGGTCTTGAATCCGTTATACCTGCTCGGCGCGGCGCTCCTGGTGCCGATTGCCACGGGCGCGCTTGGGCTACTCCTGTTCCAGGTGTCCTATGCCGAGCGCGCCTTTCCCGGGGTTCGCCTGCAGGGAACCGATGTAGGCGGGCTGCGCGCGGAAGAAATCTTCAAGGTCGCCCAGAAAAAGGGGGCCGCGTATTTCCAGACCCCCAACGTCACCCTCCGAATCGCCGACCGGCAGGCCAACCTGCGGCCGGCCGACCTGGGGGCCGGTCTCGATGCGGGCGCATCCACCCTGAACGCCCTGAGCGTGGGCCGGGACGCCGACGTCTTGGATCGGCTCAAGGCCCAGGCCTACGCCTGGTGGCTGGGTGTCGACGTAGCGCCGGTGGTCACCCTCGATGAGGCATCCGCGCAGCGCGTCATCAACGACTTGGCCCGTGACGCCCGGCGCGCGCCGCGCAGCGCCGCCCTGGCGTGGGACAAGGGCGCTCCGCAGGAAGTCACCGCCCAGGCCGGCCAGGAACTCAACATAGAGGCGGCTCTGGCCGTTTTGCGCAGCGCCGCCATCGAAGGCCAGCCGGTTGACGTGACTCTGCAGGTGAAGCCTGTCCCGCCCCGCGTGGCCAGCGCATCCGGCGCCGCGGCCGCGGCCCGCAAGCTCGTCAGCGGCGACCTCGTCGTCACTGTGCCGCGCTGGGACAAGGACGGCAAGCCGGCGCCAAACGGCGAAGCCTTCCGGCTCAAGGCCGCCGATCTGCCCAACTACATCCGCCTCGACGAGACCACCCAGGCGGACGGAACCCTCTCGCTTGATCTCAAGATCCGGCGCGAGAAGTTCGCCCCGCTCATCGCCCCTCTGGCAACCCTCATCACCGGCACGGCCGAAAACGCGCGCTTCACCTTCGATGAAAAGACAAAGCAACTGGTGGTGATCAGCCCGGGTTCGCCCGAGCGCCAGATCGACGCGGAAGCCACCCTGGCCGCGATCGAAAAAACGCTGTTGAGCGAGGGCACCCACACCGTCATGGCCCAGCTCAAGCTGATCGCCCCCGAGTTCAGCGCGGCCACGACTGCCGAGAAGATCGGCATCACCGGCCTCGTCGCTCAGGGCACGACCTTTTTCAAGGGCTCGAGCGCCGAGCGGATGAAGAACGTCAAGGTTGCCGCGTCGCGCTTTCACGGCATCGTTATCAAACCGGGCGAGACCTTTTCATTCAACGCCTTTCTGGGCGAAGTGAGCAAGGAAGAGGGCTTTGAGGAAGGTCTGATCATCGTGGGAAACCGGACCATCAAGGGCGTGGGCGGGGGCGTGTGCCAGGTCTCAACGACGGCCTATCAAGCGGCGCTCAAGGCCGGGTTCCCCATCGTGGAACGCCTGCCCCACGGCTACCGGGTCGGCTACTACGAGCGCGGCATGGGTGCCGGATTGGACGCGACCGTCTTTGAGCCCTACGTCGATTTGAAGTTCGTCAATGACACCGCCGGGCATCTCCTGATCGAGACCTACTACGACGGGGCCAACGCCACCCTCACGTTCAAGTTCTATGGCACCCCGGACAATCGCGAGGTGACCTTCACCAAGCCCGTGATCAGCAGTGTGGTCAAGCATCCGCCCGACATCTACGAGGCCGACCCGGACGGAAAAGTGCCCGCGAACACCGCCCGACAGGTCGACTACGCCGTCGACGGGGCCACGATTTCGGTCGAACGGACGATCAAGAAAGACGGCAAAGTCGTCCAGAACGAGAAGCTGATCAGCAAATACGTGCCCTGGCAGTCGGTCTTTCGATATGGACCCGGCTTCATCCCGCCCGAAGGCGCCATCGTGCGCCCGGGCACGAAACCCTAAATCGCGATTCGGGCGCTCAGGCGACGCCCCCGAACAGGAACCAGAAGCGCTCGCGAGGCGCGGCCGCGGCCGTTATTTCGGGGTCCAGCGCAAACGGGCCGGAGACAAAGGCGGATCGAAGCCGGTCGTCGCAGGCGCGCAGGCGCTGCAATAGATCCTGGGTCTGCGACACGTCCTCGCGCAGCAGCTCGAGCCTGAGCCGCAGATGGGCCTGGGCCAGATAGCCTGTGCGCTCGGCCGGCACGGCCGGTGGCGGTTCGCGGCGCGGTTTCAGATCATCCAGCCACATCGAGAGCGAGTCCAGCCGGCTTTTGAATTCGCGCCGGGCCTTGGCTTCATACAGCGCCGCCGCGCGCGCGCGAACCCGGATCACCGCCGCGGTAGCGGACGCGCGCGCGGCGGCAACCGTGGCGCCGTCCGCCCCGGAAAGCGGCGCCCCGCTCAGCCGCCAGTTCGTCTCCAGCCAGGTCCCGATCGTCAGGGCCGGCATTTGCATGCCATTCATCCCACCGACCGGGAAGAAGAGAACCTCGGCGTGAACATATTCGTCGATCTGTTCCGCGACGA
>JBKJQK010000421.1:0-15438 GCA_046594095.1 Anaerolineae bacterium
GCGCTCCAGGCGCGCGAGGGCGCCCTCGCCAGCGCGCTGCGGGCCGATCTGGGCAAATCGGCGACCGAAACGTTCAGCACCGAGATCGGCCAGGTTCTGGTTGAGCTCAACCACGCCCTGCGCCACCTTCGCGGCTGGGCGCGCCCGCGCCGGGTCTGGCCGAGCCTGGCCCAACTGCCCGGTGATGGCTTCATCCGGCCCGAGCCGCGCGGCATAAGCCTCATCATTGCGCCGTGGAACTATCCGGTCCAGATGACCCTGGCCCCGCTCGTCCCGGCGCTGGCCGCCGGCAACACCGCCCTGATCAAACCCTCCGAACTCGCGCCGGCCACCTCGACCGCGATCGCGCAGTTGATCGGCGAGACCTTCGACCCGCGCGTCGTCGCCGCCGCCGAGGGAGACGCCAGCGTCGCCCAGGGTCTGCTCGACCAACCGATTGACTTCATCTTTTTCACCGGCAGCACCTCGATCGGCCGGCGGGTCGCGGAGGCCGCCGCCCGCCACCTCATCCCCAGCGTGCTCGAGCTGGGCGGCAAGAGCCCGGTTATCGTCGCCGCCGACGCCGATCCCGACCAGGCCGCCAAACGAGTCGCCTGGGGCAAGTTCATCAACGCCGGTCAGACCTGCATCGCCCCGGACTACGCCCTGGTTGACCGAACGATCATGCCCGCGTTCGTGGACGGGCTCAAGCGCCACATCATCGCGTTCTATGGCGAGAACCCGAAGACCAGCCCCGACTACAGCCGGATCATCAACAGCCGGCATTTCAATCGTCTGAGCGGTTATTTGTCCAACGGGCGGATTGAGCATGGCGGGCAGACCGATCCCGCGGAGCGCTACATCGCGCCCACCCTGCTCGCCGATGCGGACCCCAGCCAGCCCGTCATGCGCGAAGAGATCTTCGGGCCGATCCTGCCCCTCGTTCCGTATGACACGCTCGATGAGGCGATCGCATACGTCAACGCGCGGCCAAAGCCGCTGGCCCTCTACGTCTTCACCCGCGATGGGCGCAGCCGCGAGCGCGTGCTGGCCGAGGCCCAGTCCGGGGGCGCCTGCGTCAACGACGTCCTGTTTCAGATATCCTCGCCGTTCATGCCTTTCGGCGGGGTGGGCGCAAGCGGCTATGGCGGCTATCACGGCCGGTATGGCTTCGACGCGTTCTCGCATCTGCGCAGCGTCGTGGTCAAACCCTTTGGCCCCGATTTCTGGTTCCGCTTCGCGCCCATGCGCGAAAGCTATCTGCGCATCCTGCGCTGGATTTTGCGTTAGGGCCCAAACACCAACGACCCCAGCGCGACGAGGCCAAACCCCGCGATCAGCAGTCCTGAACCAATGTTGATGGCGCGAAGGACGCCCGCCACGATCAGCAACGCCCCCGACCAGCCGCTCCCGGCCCCAATCCCCAGCCCGGCAAATACGCCCAGGAACGAGATGATGGTCGCCGGGTTGGTCAGGGTTAGCACAACGGTCGAAGCATAGACGGCAACCAGCCCGCGGCGCGCGTCCGCGGCTTCCCCGCCTGCGCCCGGTTTCGCCAGCAGCGTGCGGACGCCCAGATAGATCAGAAAGGCGCCGCCGACCAGGCGGGTCCAGAAGCTGATCCCCACCAGGGCCGTCGTCACCGCCGTCAAACCAAAGGCAGCCACCGCGCCGTAGAGGGCATCGGCGGTCGCCGCGCCCTACCCGTTCGCCAAACCGATCAGGCGGCCCTGAGTGAGGGTGCGGCGGATGCGCAACGCGCCGATTGGTCCCACCGGCGCGGCAATCGAGAACCCAAGCGCCATCGCGCGCAGGAAGAGCAATGGATCCATAAGGGCTGTATCGTATCGCGGGTCGCGCAGTCCGTATTCTTCCTTTCTCCCTTCTTCCGCCAAATGAGTTTTCAGGAGAAAGGGGGGAAGCGGAGCCAGAAAACCGGCCGCCGAGGAAATCAGACGATTGTGACCGCAGCCAGGGCGAAGATCACCGTAAGGGCAAGCGCGAAATCAATCAGATTGGGGAAGGACCGGTAAGGCTTTGACTTGTTCATGCGAACAAGATACGCCGCCGGTCCGTTGCCGTTCTATCGCCGTTGACCGTTTTTCTCTCACGCTGGGGCGGTTTTAACAGAAGAAGGGTAACTGCTCAGGCCCCAAGCGCGCCGAATCGTGTGCTGGGAGCTCAATCCGGCAGACGCGCACTCTCGCAGCTGGGCTGAGCAGTTACCCTTCTTCTGTTAAACCCGCCCCAGCGTGAGACATGTGGCTCTTACTGCGGAATCCCACCGCGGCTAAGATGCCCGCACCATGACCCAAACGCCCGACCCCGCCATCACCTCGCGCGGACGCCTCATCCACGGCCCGACCCTGCCCGGCCAGGGCATCCGCTGCGCGCGCCAGACGCCCCTCTCGCCCGCCGAGGTCGAGGAGGCCGCCGCTGTTCTCGTCACGGGCCGGCTGGAACATCGGACGGTCGTCCTGCCCGAGCGCCTCAAGACCCGCGACTGGGAGTCCATCGTCGCGGTGATGACCCGGGCAAACAATATGCTGAACTGGCCGTCGGCGGGTTGGAAAATCGGCGGGGCCGCGATCGAAATCCGGCTTGCGGAAGGCGTTCCCGAGCCATCCCCGGGCCGCCTCAGCAAGAAAGGCGTCTATGCCAGTCCAGCCCGGCTGCCGTCCGAGTTGTTCATCCGCTACCGCTGCTCGGAGTGCGAGTTCGCCTTTCGAATGGCCCGCGAGTTGCCCGCGCGCGACACGCCCTACACCGAGGACGAAGTCGCCGATGCGGTCGAAGCGCTCTACCCGGCGCTCGAGATTGGGGACACGATCTTCGAGGATTGGTACGGCGCGAGCGGCTATCTGGGCTCGTCGATGGACAACGGCGGCGCGGCCGCCTTCGTCCATGGCGCGCCGATTCGCGACTGGCGCCGGCTCGATCTGCCGAATGCGCGGATCGACCTGTCGATGAACGGGCAGTACGTCAAGTCGGGCTACGGCAGGGCGGCGATGGGCAATCCGCTCACCTCGCTGACCTGGATGGCGAATTGGCTGCGCAACCGCGGGGAGGGCCTGCTGGCCGGCGACTTCGTCAGCACGGGCACGTGCACGGGCCACTTTTTTGCCGCGCCGGGCGACCGGCTGGATGTCGATTTCGGGCCGATTGGGTCTGTCGTTGTGGAGTATCTGTGAGGTGGCGTTGGTAAGGTTGATAACGTTATCAACGTTATCAACGAAACTGCGGCAAATACGCCACATGGGCGCGAAGCAGGTCATCCAACGTATGCTCGGCCTGAGCATAGGAGTGAATGACCGGGTCGAGCAGCAGCGCCTGCAGGGCGATCTTGCGGCTGCCGGTGACGGCGGCCTCGACAACCAGCTCCTGAATCTCAGTCTGCTGGGTCAGCATCGCGGCAATCCCGCGGGGCAGATCGCCCACCTGAACGCCATACACACTTCCGCCAGCCACCAGTCCCGGCACCTCGACGATCGCATCGGCGGGCAGATTGCCGATGCAGCCGCGATTGGGCAGATTGACCGACAGCTCATGGCGGCTCGCCCCTTTCGCCAGGGTGGCCACAATCGGGATGGCGCGCTCGCCCGAGGCAACGGGCGCTGCAGCAGCGCGGCCTTCGATGATGTCAGAGAGGTGCGCGCGCTGGGCGACGCCGCGCTGGGTATAGGTGTCGAAGTCGAAGCCCGTCAGCGGGAGTGTGTCGGCGGCATAGCCCACGTATTCGCCGGCGTGCCCGTCCCCGGTCACGCACAGCAGCCCGAACGTATCAAGCAATCGGCGCGTCATCAGCTCGAAGTCGATCGGCATCCGGGCGATCCCGTCGCGCACGGCCGGATACAGATCTTCGCCATTGATCCGATCCCGGATGTCCAACGCAAAGGTGAAATGGTTGATCCCGGCCGCGACGAGGTGATAGCGCTGCTCGAGCGCCTGAGTATAGGCCCGCCAGATGGCGGGCGCAGCGTCGTAGTTGACGCCCAGACCGGCCGGGATCGGCACCCGGCCCAGCACGGCATTGACCAGCCGGTAGCCCTCGCCGATCTGATGGCACAGCCCGACGAAGCGCACTTTCGTATGGCGATGCAGGGCCAGACACAGCCGGCTCATCGGGTTGGTGAAGTTCAGCACCAGCGCGTTCGGCGCGAGCGCCTCGACGTCGCGAGCGATCTCCAACAGGATCGGGATGGTACGCAGGGCATGCGACAGCCCGCCCGGGCCGCCGTTCTCGCCCAGCACATGCCGGACGCCGTGGCGCAATGGGATCTGCCAATCCTGCCGCCACGTGGCAATGCGGTCGACGGCCACCGAGACGATGACGAAGTCGGCTCCGGGCAGCGCCTCGCGCCGGCCGGTGGTCGACCGCACAACAAAAGGCGGCCCACCCTCAACGGTCTCGCCCAACCGGCGGGCGTAACCGTCCGCCCGCGCGAGCGACTCGGCGTCCAGGTCGACCAGCCACACTTCGCTGCCGCGCAACGCCTCCGCATGCAGGAAGAGATCGTCGAGCATGAGCGGTCCGAAGCTCACACTGCCCGCGCCGATGAGGACGATTTTGGCCATACAATGACTCCTGTTATGGGACTCAGCCGATCCTTTTTTCTGTTTCTGTCGCGCTCAAAGGGCCTGCGCAAGGCCGTTTCGCGCTGGGGGTTCGCCCGCCGGGCAGCCCGCCGCTTTGTGGCGGGCGAGACGGCAGCCGAGGCCATCCAGGTCGGGCGCAGCCTGGCCGGACGCGGGATCATGGCGATTCTAGACCACCTCGGCGAGAACGTCAGCACCGAGGCCGAGGCCGGCACGGCCACTGAGGCATACCTTGCCCTCATCGACGCGATCGCGGCCGCGGCGCCATGGACGTCGGTGGATGGCGCGCCGCCGCATCTGGCGATCAAGCTCACCCAGCTCGGGCTGGATCTCTCGCCGGTTCTGGCCGAGGCCAATCTGGCCCGCATCTGCGGGCGGGCGAAGGCCGCCGGGATCAAGGTTGCGGTTGACATGGAATCAACCGCCTACGTTGACCGGACCCTGGCCGCCCTCCAGGCCGCTCAGGCCGAGTTCGGCAATGCCGGGGCGGTCGTCCAGTCGTATCTGCGCCGGAATGAAGCAGATGTGGAAGCGTTATGCAAGGCCGGCTTCGCGATCCGGCTGGTCAAGGGGGCCTATCAGGAGCCGCCCGGGCTGGCCTACCCGGCCAAGGCGGACGTCGACGCCGCGTATATCCGCCAGGCCGAGCGTATGCTGCGAGCGACCCAGGCGACGGGCGTATACGCCCAGTTCGGCACCCAGGACCCGAAGATGATTGGCGCCGTCCGTGAATTCGCGGCCGCCAACAACATCGCTGCCAGCGCTTTTGAGTTCCAGATGCTCCATGGCGTCCGGCGCGACCTGCAGGATCAGCTTTCGCGCGACGGAGTCCGCGTCCGCATCTACATTCCCTACGGCACCGAGTGGTATCCCTACTTCATGCGCCGCCTGGCCGAACGGCCGGCGAACGTTTGGTTCATCGCGCGGAATCTATTGCGGGCGTAGGATTGGCAGGGTTGATAGGGTTGGTAAGGTTGGTAACGTTCTTAACGTTGGTAACGTTGTCAACCTTACCAACGTTATCAACGTTATCAACCTTACTAACGTTACCAACCTTATCAACGTTACCAACGTTATCAACCTTACCAACGTTACCGACCTTACCAACGAGGATCTCGTGACCTACGACACAATCGTCATCGGGGCCGGCGCGATGGGGAGCGCCGCAGCCTACAACCTGGCCCGCGATGGGCGCAAGACCCTGCTGCTCGAGCAGTTCGGCTTTGCCCACACCCGCGGAAGCTCGCACGGCGAGAGCCGGATCTTCCGCTTTGCCTATCCCGAGATCGAATACGCCCGGCTGGCGATCCAATGCCGGCCGCTGTGGCGCGCGCTCGAGGCTGAGGCCGGCGAACAACTGCTGGTCCCCACCGGCGGCTTTGACTTCGCCGACGAGGAAGACGGGTTTGCCGAGGTTGATCAGGTCAGTACAGCGTTGGCGGCGCTTGGCGCTTCGTGCGAAACGCTGGACCGGTCCGCCATCGCCCGGCGCTTCCCGCAGTGGCGGGTGGCCGACGCGGCCCGCGGGGTGTTTTCGCCCGACGCGGGCGTGCTCCGGGCGACCCGCTGCGTCGAGATCATGATCGAGCGGGCGATCGCGCACGGGGCGGATGCCCGGGCCAACGAAGCCGTCACTGCCCTGCGCGCGACGGACGGCGGGGTCGAGGTGGTCACGACCCGCGGCCGCTTCCAGGCCCGCAAGGCGATCGTGACGGCCGGGGCGTGGGTCAATCATGTCCTCGCGGATGTGGGCGCGCGCCTGCCCGTTCAGGCCACCCAGGAGCAGGTGGTGTATTTCCCGCCCCGCCCGGGCGAGACCGCGAACTTCACGCCGGGGCCATTCACCGTCTGGATCCACTACCGCAAAGATCATACCTACGGCTTCCCGATTCTGGGCACACCGGGGATGAAGATCGGCCTGCACCACGCCAACCGGCCGGTCGATATCGCGGCCTACACGGCCACGCCGGTACCGGAGATCACTGCGTTTCTGAGCGACTACATCGGGCGGTATCTTCCGGGCCTGTCAACCGAGGGCTTTGATGCCGTGGCCTGCCTGTATACGAGCACGCCCGACCACAACTTCATCCTCGGCCCTTTGCCGACCAACCCGGACATCATCGTGGGCAGCCCGTGCAGCGGGCACGGCTTCAAGTTCGCCATCGGGATCGGGCGCGCGCTGGCCGATCTGGCGACGCATGGCAAGACAGAGATGCGGATGGAGCCGTTTTTGATGCGTTAGGCGTGGCGCGTTATGTGTGGGGCCTCGCATGACACACGACCGATGACGCAAAGATGCTCAGGCCTGTGACATGTTGGCCGCCAGCCAGGCCTCGTAATCCGCCTCGGAAACGTCACCTGTCGCGAGGCCCAGTGTTTGGACAACGGCATCTGCCTCGGAAGAGCGCTGAAGTGATGGCCGTTGATCTCCACAAACACAAGCGCGACGGAGAATCCAATTCGCTTGTTGCCGTCGAAAAACGGGTGGTTCTTGACGAGGCCGAAAGCAAATCCGGCGGCCAACGTGGCGGCGCTCGCGCCGAGATAGGCAAACTGATGCAGGGGTCTCGCCAGCGCCGAATCGAGCAATCCTTCGTCCCGCAGCCCCGTCTCGCCACCAAACTCGGCGATCAATTGCTTATGAAGCGCCAAAACCGTCTCGCGCAGCACCCACGTTGGGGCGTTCATTTTGCCAGTTCGCGCAGCGTATTCCCGTAGCGTTCAATCACGTCCTGCGCGGCCGTCATCTGGCGCACGAACTCGGTGTTAGCCCGAGTCAGTCGAAGTGCGCCGTCGGGCGACTCGGTCACACACACCGCGTCACCCTCGACGAGATTGAGACGCGCCACGGCCTCCTTGGGCAGGACCAGTCCGACGGAGTTACCGATCTTTCGAAGCTTGAGTTCGAGAACCATGGCCCCAATGTAGCCACACTTATTATAACGATTCGCGAATTCCCCGCCCAATCCGGCGCAGCGCCTGCTGCTCCTCAGGATGGATGTCGCCGAAGGAGCGCGGGCCGACATTCAGGACGAAGACCGCGTCGCGCGACCGGACCGTTCGGTAGGTGGCCAGGATGTCCTCGGCGCGCTTGACGGCGTGGTTCCAGGGTTGATAAGACCAGCCCGCGTTCAAATTCCACCAACAGGCGGTCGGCTTGTCGCCGATCTCGACCCCGTTGAAACCGGTCGTGTTTTCGCCGGGCAGATCGAGCTCCTGCACCTGGTAGTCCTCGCCCTGAAGCGGCACGACGTGGGTGTTGTTTGTGATGACGGCGTTGGGCTGAAGGGTGTGAATCAGATCGTATGTGCCGGCCAGGTCCCACGGACCACGCGCGGCAAAGTACTCGGCCATATCACCGGTGAGCGGCTGGCGCGGCCAATAGCCGTCAAAGACAAAGCCGCCCATCGCTCCAAAGCGGGAGCAGAGCTCGCGGATCTGGTTCTGATAGAAAGCGACGTAGGCGGGCCAATCATTGCGATACGCCGGATGCGTCCAGTCGACCAGCGAATAGTAGAAGTGCAGGGCGATTCCCCGCTCCTTCAACGCTGCGGCCAGTTCGGCCAGCGCATCGCGCCGGAAGGGCGTCCGGGTGATCTTGAAATCGGTCTGATCGGTGTCCCACAGGCAGAATCCATCGTGGTGTTTCGAGGTAATGAACAGGAACTTCTGGCCGGCCTCGACCATGAGGTCGCCCCATTCCTCTGCGTTGAAGCGGACCGGGTTGAAACGCTCCATCCTCCGCTGGTAGGTCGCCAGTGGAATGCGATCGTTGAAATAGATCCACTCCGTGCCGGAATTGCTCAGCGAGTACAGCCCCCAGTGAACTGACAGCCCGTAGCCCGCTCGCCGAAAGCGATCCAGGCCCTCGGGTGATGCCTGCAGCCGGGCGCGGCTTGTGTCCTCGACGGTAATACTGGGTTGTGTGGTCATGTGGGTTTCTCCTCGTGGGTGTTTAGCCCGTTATACCCCCATCTCAGGCTGAGCTTTCTCCACGACCTGCATCGTCATCCAGGGCAGCCCTTGCCGTCCCACAAACAGCCACGCCCGGCCTTCAGGTTGAAGGCCGGGCGTGGTGATCGCTGGAACGGACCTGCCACCGCGAGTCCGCTAAAACGGATTACTTCGCGGGCGGCAACAGGACCGCGTCGATGACGTGAATCACGCCGTTGGAAGCGATGATGTCAGTCGCGGTGACTTTAGCAGTGTTGATCATCACCGCACTGCCTTCCACCTTCACTGTCACATTCGCGCCATTGACTGTGGCGGCAGTGGTGAGATTGACCACGTCGGCGGCCTTGACCGCGCCGGGAACCACGTGATAGGTCAGGATCGCAACGAGCTTGGCCTTGTTTTCCGGCTTGAGCAGATCGTCGAGGGTCGCCTTGGGCAGTTTGGCGAAGGCCTCGTCGGTCGGGGCGAACACGGTGAAGGGACCCTTGCCCTTGAGCGCGTCGATCAGGCCCGCGGCGGTCAGCGCGCGGTGGCCAGGGTCTTGAACGTGCCCGCGCCGACGGCGGTGTCCACAATGTCCTTCGCCACCATCGGAACGGCGGTGGGCTTAGGCACCTCAGTCGGCTTGGGGGCGGCAGTCGGGGCGGGCGGAACGGCGGTGGGCGACGGTGTCGCGGCGGCGGCGCAGGCGCTCAATAGCAGCACTCCCGCCACCGAAGCCAGCATCATCTTCTTAAACATTTCGACTCTCCTCTTTAAACCTAAGTAACGCGAATGGTTGTGAAACGAACAGAACTGACCGCATTCGCCGGTCAACTCAACTTAGAGGAGGCTCGGGCTTGCAACTGAATCCATCCTGATGCAGAGGTATGGTTTGCATAATCTTTGGATAGATTGGGTCGGGACCGGACCCATCGATGGCGCTACTCGGCCAGCCGCGTCTGATCAGCTTGCGCAAACACTCAAGCGCGGCCCGTTTGTCGGCGCGCAAAGGCGCGAGCTAGGCGTCGATGGCCCTGGGGGGCGTGGCGCTCAGACCGACACAAAAAGCGGCTGGTTGAGCTCGGTCCGCCAGGTGGCCGGGTCGGGGCCGGTCTCAGGACCAGCGACATAACACTCCCACAGGTCGGGAGCCTCAGCATGTCCTTCGGCCGCAATCCAGGTTTTGAACTCACCCCAGGCCCCGCCGAGGCCCTCGTAGCCGCCGTGATAGACCGTCCGCGCCACGGTCGCCGCGGGCAATACGCCTGGCATCACCCGGCCCGCGGGCGTGACCGGAGCGTTGACCGGAATAGTGATCTCGAAATCAAAGATAACTGGGTCCATCTTCAGATGATGGGTAAGCCAGGGCCCGGCCGGCGTGATGGCCTGCGCGGCCAGGGTCGCGAACAACTCCTGGATGCCGGGGCCCATGACATTCTGTATCTGATCACGCGGGATGGTCAGCCGGATGACGGCGGTCGCCTGCGCGGCGGTCTGGACGATTGTGGGTTTGTCAATCATGATTTCTCCTGCGTCGTATAACGGTTGAATACTTTCCGGTCTGGTCTCAGGCGATCGCCGCAAGGACCTCGTCAAGGTGGTCGTAACTGGCGCCCAGACCCTGCTCCATGCCCGAACGGAGCGCGCCATCGCGGGCTTCTTTGGATGCGTAGCGAATTGTGGTCGTCGCAGTGGTCTGTCCGTCGCGCTCGGTCAGGACGACGGTTGCCGTAGTTTCGCCGCCCGTCCAATCCTCATCAAACACCTGGTTGTCGACCAGTCTTTCGGGAGGCGCGATCTCGCGATAGACCCCGCGTATCGCCATCTCAGCGCCATCCGGACCGCGCCACACAAAGCGATACCCTCCGCCAACCCTGAGTTCGATCTCGCAAATCGCAAAGACCCAACCCGGCGGGCCGGTCATCCATCTCCGGACCAATTCGGGCCTTGTCCAGCAATCGAACACCATGTCGCGCGGCGCGTTGAATTTCCGGGTCAATCTAATCTCCAGATCGCTGGGCGTCGTGACCTGAGCCGTATGCTTCATCATCGTTTCTCCTTCGCGGGCGTCTTCCGGCCCGGCATTGCGCGCGCTGACTTCAAATCCTCCAGGAGATCGTCGAGTCGTTGGAAGTTGCCCTCCCACAGGCGCCGGTAATTCTCAAGCCAGCCGGTGGCCTCCGCCATTGCCCTGACCTCGATTCGACACGGCCTCCGCTGGGCATCCCGGCTGCGCGTGACCAGTCCCGCTCGTTCCAGCACCTTGATATGCTTTGAGATTGCGGGCTGGGTCATCGCGAAAGGCTTGGCCAGCTCCAGCACCGACGCTTCACCCGAAGCAAGCCGGACCAGGATTGCCCGCCGCGTCGGGTCGGCCAGCGCGGCGAACGTCGCATCAAGCCGTTCAGGCGAGGTCTCCATATAACCAGTCGGTTTCATTACCTTTTGGTAATATACAACACGCCGCGCAAGATGTCAAGAGTAGCTTTCGCCCCCGTAGGATGTTTCCAGGGAGCGTTGACATGCGCTGTATTCTCGCGCAAAGGCGGCGTATGCGCTGAGGCCATACTGGATCCATCTGCTTGAACAGACTCCAGCGTCAACCCACTCGAAAGCATCCAGAGCGGCGGGCAGTAGCCCGTGGCGCGCGGCTCCGGCTTTGGATAGGTGGGACATCGACATATCCCAAATCACCACCGGCTTCGCGAATAGACCCGGAACGGCCCCTTGTCGTCCGTCGCTTCTTTCTCGAACGTCATGCCAATTCGCTCCGCAACACGGATCGAAGCCTCGTTGTCTGGTTCAATCATACAGATCAAGCGGGACAAGCCCAACTGTTCGAACCCATACGCAAGAATGGCCTTCGCCGCTTCGCTGGCCAGGCCTTGCCCCCAATGCGTCCTCGCCAGCAGATAGGCCACTTCGACCTCTTCCTGTCCGTCGATCGTCCACGGCAGGAGACCGCACCGGCCGATGAAGGCGCCGGTCTGTTTGTAAATCGTCGCCCACAGGCCCAGCTCGGGGCGCCGCGGATGTCCATTCTTGTGCCATTCGAGTTCCTCGCGGGCCTCCTCGCGGCTGCGGGGAGCGTCGGGGATGAACCTGACTACATCCGGGTCGGTGTAGAGCGCCCACAAGGCGTCGAGGTCGTCCGGGGTCTGCCGCCTGAGGATGAGCCGGTCTGTTTCCAGGATATTCACTGACCAACGTTCCAATCCGGGATGTCCACCCGCTCGCCGTCGCGCAGCGCCGACTCGTGGGCGCAGATACCCGGGGCGGTCCAATCGGCCGCCACAATGGCATCGATGGCGGGCCGGCGCCCCTCGATGATGCTGCGCACGAACTCATGAATGAGATGCGGGTGCGAGCCGCCATGCCCCTGGCTACGGGTGTACGGACGGATCGCCTCGGGCAGCAAGTCCGCCCGATCCGGTGTTTCGACCCGGGTCGCGGTCGTGGGCCGCCCGCGCCGGGCGGGCTCAATCGGTTCGAGCGTGAAGAACAGCGGATTCTCACGCTCCACTTTCTGCCACTCAAAGCCGCCTTTGTCGCCGTAGACATCAAAAGCCTCGGTGTACGGCCGGGCGGTCTGGAACCAGGAGCGGGTGACCTCGGCGGCGACATCGGTCCCCGCCAACTGGAAGATGGCGGTCTGGAGTGGGAAGGTGTTGCCGCCGGGCCGCTGGAGATCGGGCCGGAGCCGGCCGGAGCCAAAGCAACACACCCGCGTCGCGCGGGTGCGGGCGAGCGCAAGAAGCGGCGCCACCGCGTGGGTGGCGTAATGCATCGGCGGCATCGTCAGCCAATAAGCCGGGAAAGGTCCCTCCAAATCCTGGTAATAGGCGCCGCGCAGAAAGGTGAGCGCGCCGAGATCGCCCCGCGCAAAGCGGTCCTGAACATACAGAAACTCGCGCGAGTAGACGGCGGTCTCCATCATCATGTAGTTCTTGCCCGACCGGCGTTGCGCGTCGATGACCTGGCGCAGACCGGCAAGGTCGATGGCCATCGGGACCGCGCACGCGCAGTGCATGCCCGCCCCGAGCGCGGCCAGCGACTGCTCGACGTGCAGGGGGATTGGGGTGAACAGATGGACCGCGTCGTAGCCGGAGGCCAGGACCTCCTCGAACCGGCTGAATCGGTCCGTGACGCCGAACTTGTCGGCAACGGCCTTCATCTTGGCCGCGTCGACATCGCATACCGCGACCTGGGCGACGCCCGGGTGATCCCGATAGATGGGCACGAACTCGGCCCCAAACTGCAGGCCGACCACGGCGATTCGAATTTTGTCTGGCATACGTGTGCTCCCCAACCGATTAGTTTAGCCGGGCCATGGCCTGGCTAAGTACCAGGCGCATCAACCACCAGGGGCAGCTTCGCGATTGCTTCCGGAATGCCGCTCTCAATCGCTTGAGTTCGGCCAGCTTTAATAATTTTCCTTTGGCCTGGGATACCAGCGCTCAATCACGGACGGAGCTTTCGATCGCGGCGATTTTCCCCACCTTTAGGGCGCTGGTTCCGCCGGCAAACTCGCTGCGCATCCAGGCATCCACGATCTGCTTGGCCAACTCGGACCCAATCACCCGCGCGCCCATGGTGAGTATCTGAGCGTTGTTGCTCTTGCGCGCGCGTTCAGCCGAATACGTGTCATGCGCTTGAGCGGCATAGACGCCGGGAACTTTGTTGGCGGCAATGGCCATCCCGATTCCAGTCCCGCAAATCAGAATTCCTCGCTCAAGCCTATGGGCGGCCACATCCCGCGCGACCGCGACCGCCACATCCGGGTAGTCGACCGGGTCAGCGCTCGCGGAACCGTAATCCGAGACCTCAATACCCTGTTGCGCCAAGTGCTGCTTGATCAACTCCTTCAGCGCGAACCCCGCCTCATCCGAACCGATTCCGAGGCGGCTCTGTGTTTCAGTCACGGTCATCCTCCTTTGATGGCGCGCACCCAGAGCTCGCGCTTCTTGGGCCCGTCCATCTCCAACAGCAGCGCGTTTTGATACGTGCCGACCTCCGGCTTTCCTCCGGCAATTGACAGGATGAGTTGGGTGCCACCAAACGCGCTCAATACATGCGCGGCCGCGTTGGGGTTGTTGTTGCGCCGGTGGCGGAAGGGCTCAAGCGCTTCCAGCCAGCGTTCGGCGACGCGTTCCAGATCTGCCCGCATTTCATCATCGTCCTCGCAAAGCAATAGCGCCGCGGTTGTGTGCGGGACCGAAATAAGCGCCACGCCATCCCCGATTTCCCGTGCTGCCTGCTCAATCAACGCGGTGACGTTCAGGACTTGGGTCTTGCGAGTCGTCTCGACGATCAGTTTCTCCATGGACTATGCTCCCCTTGCCGGGCCGCGAATCGCGGCCAGGCTACGGTCACCCCAGCAGTTCAAAAGGTTGCTCGATCCTCCTTCGCACGCTGGCGAGAAACTTCGCCGCGGTCGCGCCGTCGAGCATGCGGTGATCGGCCGAGAGCGTCAGCCCGCACATGGGCCGGATCGCGGGAAGGCCCGCCACTGGAACAATCCGCTCTTTGACCTGCCCGACCGCCAGAATCATCGGATCCGGCGGGTCAATGATCGCGAAAAACGCGTCCATCCCAAACATGCCCAGATTCGAAATCGTTATGCTCTTCTCGCCTGTGTCGGTCTCCCGCAACTTCCCGGAACGCGCCCGCTCGGCGAGCTCGCGCGCCGCAGTCGAGGTCGCGCGAAGGTCGAGCCGATCAACGTTCTGAAGTACCCCCACCAGCAAGCCCTCGTCGCGGCTGACCGCGATTCCAATGCTCACCGCCTCACGCTGCGTATAGCCCGTGCCGGCGAAGCTGACATTGACCTCCGGCATCGCCTTGAGCGCCAGCGCCACTGTCCGAACGATCAGGTCATTGATCGTCGGCTTGCGTTCCCAACCGAGCGCGCCGGCGCAATACGCGCGCAACCTCTCGCACTCGGTCATATCGACTTCGACCTGCAAATAGAAGTGCGGTATGTCTCTTTTGCTGGCCGCCGTCCGGGCGACAATCGCCTTTCGCGCGCGAGACAGCTCGCGAACCTCGGTTGGCCCTACCGGCTTCGAAGCGCTCGTGTTCTTGCGGGTGGCTTGCGCCACGTCGACCACGCTAAGAAGCCCATCCGCCCGCGAAGGGACGAGCGCCGAAACATCCACGCCGGTCTCGGCCGCGAGACGCCTTGCTTTGGGCGAGATCGGGCGCGCCACCGACCGATCTGAAGACATGGGCGTCTCGTGATGCGGATCCAGTGTCTTGCGCCCGCCCGCAGAGTTCTTCGCCTCCGCAACATGACGCACGTCGTCTTGGGTTACCCGTCCGCCGGGGCCGGTGCCTGGAACCTCAGCGAGCGCCACGCCCAGATCCAGGGCCAGTTTCACGGCAAGCGGCGAAGCGCCGGCGCCGTCAACCGGAGGGGCGCTTCCCGCGCGATCGCCCGCCGGTTTCTCCGGCGCATCACCCTTGATCCGAATCACACCGACGACCTGCATCGCGTCGGCGTCGTTACCCTCCGCCACGACGATGCGTTCAAGCACGCCGTCGTTCAGGGCCTCAATCTCCATGGTGCTCTTGTCTGTGTCGACTTCAAGCACCGGCTCACCCTTTCGGACTCGATCGCCCTCCTTCTTCAGCCAGCGCGACACGCGCACAGTAGTGGTTGTTTCGCCCACGTGCGGGATGATGATGTTAGCAGCCTGTAGATTAAGTCCTTCTTTGGGCGCTTTGGTACGGGTATTGGCCCAGCAACGCTCTGATCACCTGAGTCGTATTGGCGACGACCAAGACGGAAATGGCGCGCCAGGCGCAGCCAAGCAAGAGAAAACTAGCCGAAAGCGCCCCCTGCAGGGCTCTCGGCTTTCCAATTCCGGTCAACTTTCGCATCAAAAGCCCAAGATTGAAGCCGCCCGCGTGAATCAGAAGTCGCTT
>JBKJQK010000292.1:0-15415 GCA_046594095.1 Anaerolineae bacterium
TTGCGGTTCTGCTCGCCCAGGAAGAAGCCGGGCGCGATCGCGTTGACGCGAATCGCAGGCGAGTATTCCTGAGCCATGTAGACGGCCAGCCAACGGGTGAAGTTGTCGATTGCCGCCTTGGCCGCCGCGTAGGCGGCGACACGGGTGAGCGGGCGCAGCGCGGCCAGTGAGCTGATGTTGATGATGACACCGCTGCCGCGCGCGGCCATGTCCTTTCCGAAGACCTGCGAGGGCAGGACGGTCCCCATTACGTTCAGGTCAACCACCGAGCGCAGGGCATCCGCCGACAGGTCGAAGAAGGGCTGGGCGGGCGTGCTGATCGCGCCGGGCTTGTTGCCGCCGGCCGCGTTGACGAGGATCGAGACGGGCCCAATCTCGGCGGCGGCCCGGATCAGCGCGTCTTTGTCCATCACGTCGCAGGCGGCGACGAGGGCGGTCCCGCCCGCGGCGGTGATCTCGTCGACGACCATCTGGCAGGCGTCGGCGCGCCGGCTCATCACCGCCACCCGCGCGCCGGCCCGGGCCAGCCCGCGCGCCATCGCCCCGCCGAGCACGCCCCCGCCGCCGGTCACAACCGCGGTCTGTCCATCAAGCCTGAAGAGGATGTCGAAGTTCATCGTTATTTCCTGTGGGCAAATGGCGCCAAATGGCGGATGAAGTGCCGCTCAAGCCCCGCGGCATAGGCTTCTTCGTGGGCGGCGAGCCCGGCCAGAATACGGGGGCCAAAGCGGGCCAGGGCCGAGCCGAAGGTGACGTGCAGCATTTGGCGCGCGTCGAAGGCGTCCAGCAGGGCCGGCAATTCCGCGTCGCTCACGCTGGCCAGGTCCGGAACCCGTTCGAGGCGAGCCGAGATGTGATACGTCTGCCTATCGACTTCAAAGCGCTCGCGCCCCAACACGGCGATCTCGCGGAAGAAGCCCGGATCAACCGCGGCGATAACACGCAGCGCCTCGAGATAACTCGTCCCCGCCGTCTTGAGGTGAACGACTCCGAGGGTCGCGGCCACGATCAGGGGATATACGCTGAACTTGTCCGAGCCGGAGTGGAGGCTGAGTTTGTACGGCCCAAACGCGCGGGCGATGGCGGCGTGGGCGTTCAGGTTGTCCCGCAGCGTCGCCAGATCGCCGATGAAGTCCACCCCTTTCTCGAACCGGCCAACAAAACGGGGGGCCAGGCTGACCACCGGCGCGCCCAGGCGCCTGAGCTCGCTGGCAATGATGATGTGCTCGGCCAGCGTGGTCGGGGATTCCGTCTCGTCGACCGACACCTCGAGGTCATAGACGGCCAGTCGAGTCGCCAGATGGCGCTGCATGGCCACCACATGGGCGATGGCGCGGCCGTATTTGACCGCCGCGCGGGCCACGTCGATGGGCTCGATGACGACGGCCCGATCCTCCAGCGCAATCCTGCGCCCGGAATAGCGGGTCATGAAGTCGACCTGGCTCGTCTCGAGCCCCGCCCACGGCAGCGCCGCCGCCGCCGCATCCAGCTCGGCCGCCGACATGCTCTCGGCCGCGTCAAGGACATGAGCGCCGGGATCAATGGTGAAGAAGCTGAACCCGGCCGCCGCGCAGGCGTCGATGTCGGCAGGGGTCTTGAGGTGGTCGGCGTCCGCGCCCACCCGTTCGCGCCAACCGGCCTGGAACGCCCCGAAGGTGGCGTCGGTCATGACGTCTTCGGGCGTCCGGTTCGTGCGGGTCATCTCGCGGATGGACTGCTGGGCGAAGATGGCCGCGAGACCGCCGCCGGTGGCGTTGAAGGCCCGGGCATGGCCAGGTGTCGCGAGCCCCAGCCGGTCGCCGCAACCGGCCGAGGCGGCCAACCCGAGCGGGACTGGCCTCAGCCAGGGCAGCGCGGTCCGAAGCGCGCGGGCGTTGGCATGGTCCGTTGGGCTCTCAAGCAGCGCCATCCCATCGACGGTGTGGCGGTCGCCATGAAAAGCCGCCAGAGCGGCGTCATTGGGCGGGCCGGCCGCGACCAGGCGGCGGGCGCCATCCGCGCGGCGGGCGAGGCCGTAGCCGGCGCCGCCGGTCTCGACAAGCGAGTTGGGATACAGCTCGCGCGCGAAGCGGGATTGGAGGAGTTGGGTTGGGTGCATATTGGCTATCGCTTACGCGCACCCTTCGACTCCGCGCCGCCCGGAATGCTTGCCGCCGGTTGCTTAATCAGGGTTGGCCGTTGTTCAGGCCGCCAGAAAGGCGGTCATACGCTTGACGGCCAGATCGGGGTCGCGCAGCAGGCCGGCCTGGTCGGCCAGGACAAACAGGTCGGCGAGATGCTGCGGGCTGCGGGCCGTCTCCTGCCCGCCCAGCATCTGGAAGTGATTCTGATACCCGTTGAGCCAGGCCAGGAAAGTCACCCCCGTCTTGTAGGAGTAAGTCGGGGTCTGGAAGATGTGGCGCGACAGCGCAACGGTCGGCTCAAAGATTGCGTCATAGGCGGCCAGATCCCCGCGGCGAAGATGCCCAGCAGCGCGTCGCTATGTCCTTTCTCATCGCCCTTGATCAGGGCCGGGTAGTTGAAGTCGTCGCCGGTGTACATCCGCACACCGGCCGGAAGACGGCGACGCATGGCAATCTCACGTTGGGCATCCAGGAGCGAGATCTTGACTCCGTCGATACGAGCGGCATTGTCGGCGATGACACCCAGACAGGCCTTCATCGCCGCGTCCAGATCGCGTGAGCCCCAGTAGCCGGCGAGTTGAGGATCGAACATGTCGCCCAGCCAGTGCAGGATGACCGGCTTGCTGCACTGGCGCAGGATGCGGCTGTAGACCCGGGCATAGTCGTCAGGGCCGCGCGCGCAGGCGGCCAGCGCCCGCGAGGCCATCACGATGATCCGCCCGCCCAGCGACTCGATGTAGCCGATCTGTTCCTCGTAGGCCTGCACGACTTCATGCAGCGACACATAGGCCGACGGCGCAAGCTGATCGGTGCCGGCCCCGCTGAAGACCGTTGCGCCGAGCGCGTGCGCGTCCGGGATCGAGTGCCGGATGAGTTCTTTGGCCGTTGGCCAATCCAACCCCATCCCGCGCTGGGCGGTGTCCATCGCCTCGGCGACCCCAAAACCATACGACCACAGGTGCCGGCGGTAGGCCATCGTCGCCGGCCAGTCGATGGCGGTCCCGTTGGCGATGACATGGGCGGCCGCAAAGGCGATTCGTGTCTGGAAAGGTCCGGCGGGCGCATAGGCCTTGGGCTCGCCCAGGGCGTATGCGCGAGTTCCGCCCTCGGCAAGGGGAAGTTCGATTTGTGTCACAGTCTCACCAATTGATCGGCCCGGACCGGCAGGCCGGTCGCGAAGGATTGATTGGCCGCGATCCCGGTCAGGATGCTGGCCACGCCATCTTTCAGCCCGGCTGCCCGGCCGAGCGGGTCCGGCTCGGGGTGGGCCGAGAAGATATCGGACAAAAGGCGCTCATCGCCGCCGCCATGCCCGCCCTTCGAATATGACCCGAGCGGGACGCGGACCGGCTTGCCCCACAAGGGCTGAAGGGTGATCGTTGGATCCATGACCCGCTCGACCGGCGTCGCGCCTTCGAGACCAAACTCGCGCAGATAGTCCTGCTCGATGGCCGCGCCATTGTCCAGGGTGTTGAACGCGCTCTCGACCCACTCGAGCTCGAGCCGGCCGCGGGTGCCGTTAAACATGACCCGCAGGCCTTCCCACGGGGCATACGCGTTCAAGTGATAGGTCATCGTCGCGCCATTCGCGTAGCGGACGGCCAGCGCGTAGTCGTCCTCGGTGGTGATGCCGTCGCTGAACACGCCCTGGTCGCGATAGTAATGGTCTTCGTGCTCGGCCTCGAGATACAGGCCCTTGAGGTGAGGGTCTTTCTCGAGGTGGATGGCGAAGGGGTCGTGGACGGCGGCCGGCGAGCCGAAAGCGCGGGCGTAGGTGTTGGTCTGGCCGCGGGCCTCGGCGTGGGCCTTCCCGTAGAAGGCCCGCTGACCGAAGCCAAAGACGGTCTCGGGTGTCGAGGCCAGCCACCAGTTGATCAGGTCGAAGTGGTGGGTGCTCTTGTGTACCATCAGCCCGCCGTTGTTCAGCTTGTCCCGATGCCAGCGCCGGAAGTAGTCGGCCCCGTGGCGGGTGTCGAGCAGCCACTCGAAATGGACTGACAGGACCTGGCCGATCGCGCCCCGCTGGAGGAGTTCCTTTACTTTCGAGCTGTGCGGCGAATATCGGTAGTTGAAGGTGACGGTAATGTTCTTGCCGGTCTCCTTCTGGGTGTCGATGATGGTCTGGCACTTCTCCGCGTCGATGGTGAGCGGCTTCTCGGTGATGACGTCGCAGCCCAGCCGCATGGCCCGGTTGATGTAATCGTGGTGGGTGCAGTCCATCGAGGTGACGATGACGATGTCGGGCTTCTGCTCGGCGATCATGCGATCGAAATCCGGTGCCGTGTAGGTTGGAATGGCGGGCGTACTATAGGCCGTCTCGAACCGGGCGTTGTAGTAATCCATTCGGGTCTGGTTGGTGTCGCACAGGCCGACCAGGCTGGTCTCGGCGCCGAAGCGCGACAGGAGGGCGCTGGTGAACATCGCCGAGCGATGCCCCAGGCCGACGATGGCGTATTTCTTCATGGGGTTTTCCCTGCTGCGCTCGGCGACCAGCCCGCATACGCGGGATGGTCGGGACCGAGCGGCAACGTGACGGGCGCCTGCGTTCGGGCGGAATGGTACATCGCGCTCAACAGCTCGATTGCGCTGCGGGCGTCCGCCAGCGTGACCGGGAGGGGCGCGTTGGCCATGATCGCGTGATAAAAGCGCAACAGTTGGGCATCGTAGCGGGCGGGCGGCGTGTAACCAGTTAGGGTCTGTCCCTCGGCTGCGCCGGACGCGACATGCGCTTCCGCCGCAGCGGTCGCGTCATAGTCGGCGAGGGCCCGCTCGATCTCGGCTGCGACCTCGGGCCGGTCGGGGGTGTAGGTCCACGGATCCAGCGAATTGGTGTAGGCCCGGGTGTTGCTCTCGGCGACTACGTTCGCAAAGACCAGCCTATGCCGGGTGGACTCGGCGGCCGAACCGAGCGTGCAGCTCAGGGTCGAAAGCGCTCCGTTGGTATGCTCGAGGACAACCGCCGCGCAGTCCTCGACCTCGATCGGGTTGCTGCGGGTGCTGGTCCGGGCGAAGACGCTCCGGATCGGGCCGAAGACGTAGGTGAGCATGTCGACTGCATGGATCGCATGAGTGGTCAAGACGCCGCCCAGCTCGGTGGCGAACTTGCCCCGCCAGGGAACAGCGTAGTAGTCCGCCCGGCGGCGCCAATGCACCTCGAGGCTGGCGGCCAGCGGCAGGCCGGCCAGGCCGGTGTCGACGAGGCGTTTGACCTTTTGCAGGCCGCCGCCAAAGCGGTATTGGAAGACCGGCATGAGGCGCCGGCCGCTCTCGGCTTCAACCCGGGCGATCTCGTCCACGCTGGCCAGCGAATCCGTGAGCGGCTTCTCGCACACCACATGTTTGCCGGCCCGCAGCGCGGCGATGGCCTGCGGGCGATGCAGCATCGGCGGGGTGCAGATGTCAACGACGTCCAAATCGGACATGGCCAGCAGCGCGTCGTAGCGCGTGAGTGTGAGCGGAACGCCGTACTCGGTGGCGAGCTGGCGGTTTTTGTCATCCTCGAGCGAGCAGATCGCCACGAGGTCAAACAGGTTGGGGAGCGACTTGTAGGCGGCGACGTGCTGGGCGCCGACGCCCAGGCCGACGACGGCGACGCGGAGTTTGGGTTGGCTCATTATTGGGGTGTGATCACGGTCGCATTTGCCTGCGCCTTGAGGGCGAGCTCGGCCGCGAGGAATGTGTGCTGTTGCGGCGCCGCCGTCTCGGTTCGGTTGAGGACGTCGGCGATGAGTTGCCGGCCATACGGGAGTTCAACCGCGTCGCAGTTCTCGTAGCGGGTGCCTTTGTGGTCCACGATAAAGAGGTGATTTCCGCCGGGCCGGCCCTCGATGTCGACATACTTGCGCAGCTCAATGAAACCGTCGGTTCCCAAGATGGTCAAGCGCCCATCGCCCCATACGCCCAAACCGTTGGGGGTGAACCAATCGACCCGGACATAGCCGGTGCCGTTGTCCCCCCGGACCATGACGTCGCCAAAGTCCTCAAGGCCCGGGAATTCCGGGTGGGCGAGGTTGCCGACCTGCGACGCGACGACTTCGGCCCGGGTCGAGCCGGTGAAATACAGGAACTGATCGAACTGATGGCTGGCGATATCGCACAGGATCCCGCCGTAGCGTTCGCGCTCAAAAAAGTAGGGCAGGCGGCTGGGCGGGTTCAGGCGGTGTGGGCCGAGCCCAATCGTCTGCAGCACCCGCCCAATTGCGCCGGCCTTGACCAGTTCGCCGGCCCGGACCGTAGCCCGGTTCTCAAGGCGCTCGGAGTAACAGATCGAGTAAATCCGTTTTGTCTCGGCCTGGGCCCGGCGGGCTTCGGCCAGCTGGTCCAGGGTGGTGAAGCCGGGCTTGTCGGACATGAAGTCCTTGCCATGGCGCATGGCCTGGATGCCGAGGGGCGCCCGGTCGGCCGGCACCGTCGACGTGACGATCAATTGGATCGTGGGGTCGTCCAGGATTTCGGCCTCGCTGCGGGCGCGGGCGGCCTGGGGGAATGCGCTTGCGAAGGCGGCTTCAATGGTGCGCTCGCTATCGCGCGCGATCCACGAGACAAAGGTGGCGCCGGCTTCGAGCAGGCATTTGACCTGCCCGTAGATGTGGCCGTGGGTGATGCCAATGACGGAGAAACGAATCATGATTTCGAGATTGGACAGGCGCGCCGCGTTTCCACGGCGCGCCTGTCCGGAGGGTTAGCCCTTGAGGCCAGTGGTGCTGATGCCTTGGACGAGGTAGCGCTGGAAGAAGATGAAGATCAGAAAGACCGGGACCAGTGACATGGACGACATCGCGAAGATGGCGCCCCAGTCGGTCCCAGCCGACGGATCGGAGAAGGCCCGCAGCGCCAGGGACACGGTGTATTGCTGCGGGGCATTGAGATAGACCAGCGGACCGAGGAAGTCTTCCCAGGTCCAGTAGAACGAGAAGATCGCGGCCGTAATCAGGGCCGGCTGGATCAGGGGCAGGATGATCCGGAAGAAGGTCCCGAACCGGCTGCACCCATCAATCTCGGCGGCTTCATCCAGCTCTTTGGGGATGCCCCGGATGAACTGCATAATCAGGAAGATGAAGAAGGCCTGCCCGCCCAGGCGCGGGAGCAGCAAGGGCAGGAAGCTGTTGCGCAGCTCGAGCACCTTCACGAACGCCACATACTGGGGAATGATCGTGACCTGGGCCGGCAGCATCAGCGTCATCAGCATGCAGGCGAACCAGAACCCGCGCCCCACAAACTTGATCCGGCTGAAGCCATAGGCGACCAGCGATGAGGACATGACGCCGATCAGGGTGGCCATCCCGGCGTAGAAGAACGAGTTTAGGTAGAATGTCGTGAACGTTATGCCGCCGAAGCCCTTCCAGCCCCGGACAAAATTGTCCAGCTCGATCCGGCTCGGGATCAGCGAGGTCACGGTTCGGAAGACTTCGTCGGTCGGCTTGAACGCGCTGGCGAACATCCACAGCAGCGGATACAACATGATCAGAGCGAAGCCGGCCACGATGACGTGGTAGGCAACCGAGCCAACGATCTTTCGGCGATTGAGGCGGGCGCGGGGTTTGAGGGTAATGTTCATTTCTGATTTCTCCCCCGGCTAGTTGCCGTCCTTGTTCTCGTAAAACACCCATGCGGATGAGGTCTTGAAGACGATGGCGGCGAAGACGCCAATGACGAGCATCAGCACCCAGGCCATGGCCGAGGCGTAGCCCATCTGGAATATCTCGAACGCGCGCCGGTAGATATACAACGCATAGAACAGCGTCGTGTCGAGCGGCGCGCCCCCCGTCACGATGAAGGCCTGGGTGAAAACCATGAAGCCGCTGATGATCTGCATGATCAGGTTGAACAAAATCACGGGCGAGAGCAGAGGCAGGGTGATGGTCAGGAATTTGCGGATCGGGCTGGCCCCGTCGATCGAGGCGGCCTCGTAGAACTCGCTCGGGATGTGCTTCAGGCCGGCCAGAAAGATCAGCATGGGCGAGCCAAATTGCCAGACGGCCAGCGCAATCAACGTCCAGATCGCCCAGGTCGGATCGCCCAGAAAGGTCACGGCCGGCAGGCCAAACAGCGCACTCACGGCGTTGATGACGCCCTGGGTGCCAAAGACCTGGCGCCACATCACGGCCACGGCCACGCTCCCTCCGACGATGCTGGGGGCGTAGTAGGCGGCCCGATAGATCCCGTCGCCGCGGCGGCCGGCCTTGAGCAGCATGGCCAGGCCCAGGGCGACGATCAGGCGGAGCGGAATGGCGGTAAAGACATACGTGAACGTGGCCTGGACCGATTTCCAGTAGCGCCCGTCCCTGGTGAACATCGTCTCGAAATTGGCAAAGCCCACCCATTGCGGAGCGGTGAAGACGTCGTAGTTGGTGAACGCGAAATACAGCGAGGCCGCCATGGGCACGGCGGTGAACAGGAAGAATGTGACCAGCCAGGGCCCGATAAAGAGATAGCCTGACAGATTATTGCGCCGGCGCAGCGCTTTGCGCGTGGCTTTGGTCGTCGCGGAAGGGATCGCAGCGGTTGCCATGCGTTTTGCCTCGATGCGAGTCTTTGGGGGGCGGCAGCGCGCTCATGCCGCCGCCGCCCCCGAAAACCAGCCTACTTCTTGTTCTTGCCCAGAATGGCGTTGGCTTCCTTGCGCAGGAGGGCGACGGCCTCTTCGGGCTTCATCTTTTCGTAAAGCACAGGCGAGATGACCTGCGGGACGTAGATGTTCTTGACCACGTCGTTGGCGCCGGTCGGATCCGGCGGGCGGATCGGCTCGGCGATCTTGCTCACCCGGGCCACATAGTCAAACATCTCCAACTGGGACTTGCCCAGCTTTGGCTTGAGAGCATCCCGGACCTTGGCCGCGATCGGCACACCGCGCTCGGCGAACAGGATGTCGTTTGCCTCGAGGTCGTTGATGAAGAAGCTGATGAACTTGGCTGCCTCGGCCTTGACCTTGCTGTCCTTGGTGATGCTGAAGAACTGACTGGGCTTGATGTAGTTCGAGCTCTTGCCGCCCACGGGGCGCGGCAGGGTCACCATCTTCATGTTGCGCGCTTCACCGGCAGCCTTCCACGAGCCCACGATCTGGTTGCTCCACATGCTCTCGGCGGCTGACTTGCCCGTCGGCAGCGCCTGTAGCTCCAGGCTCTTGTCATAGTAGTTTGCCAGGTCGTCGGCCAGAGACGGAATCGCGCCCGCCTTCTGCAGGCGGAGGAGCAGATTCAGGTGATCGACGAACGGCTTGTCATCCGTATAGCCGAGCTGTGTGCCGTCATCGGAATACGCCCAGCCGCCCAGCGACAGATACAGCGACTTCCAGATCTGCTCGTTCCAAAGCGAGCTGCCGGCGCCGTACATCCCGTTCTTGGATTTGATCGTCATCGCGGCCTGCTCAAAGTCGGCCCAGGTCCAGTCGTCCTTGGGCAGCTCGAGTCCGGCCTTCTTGAACAGGTCGATGTCGGTCAGGAAGGTCTGTGAGTTCGAGCCGAGGTTGACCGCCACCAGCTTTCCGGCGACCTTGCCGCCCTTGGTGAAGTCGTCGCTGGCGTCCTTGAGGTCCAGCGTGCCACTGGCCATGTAATCTTCGAGCGGCACGATCAGGCCGCGGCCCGCCCACTCGGCGATCCAGGCATAGTCCTGCTGCATGATGTCGGGCAGCGAGTTGCCGGCGGCCTGGGTGGTCATCTTGGTCAGATGATCATTGAAGCTGGCGAACTCATAGGCGATTTTGACGTTCGAGTTCTTCTTCTGATACAACTCGATGACCTTGATCGTCCGGTCGTGGCGGTCCTGCGACCCCCACCATGCGATGCGCATGTCGACGGCGGTGTTGATGACCGCGGGAACGGCGGTCGCGGCCGGCTTGGCCGGGGCGGTGGTGGCGGCCGGGGCGGCGGCGGCCCCGCAGGCAGCGAGCGCGGTCGCTCCGGCGCCAAACCCGGCCACCTTCAGAAACTTGCGGCGTGAGACATTCTGCTTCATGGCGATCCTTCCTTTTTTAATTGTGCCCGTAACGGTTGATTGGCGCCAGTTCGCGCGCGGGCTTCGCGCGAACGGCGGACGGGGTCAGCGTTTCTTGATTTCGTCGAGCAACGCCTTATGCGGATGGTTCTTGTAGAAGTCGTCCAGCGGATAGCATCCGGACACCAGCCCATTGCGCGGGCCGGTGGTGCAATCGCTGAAGGTTCGACAGTACTTCTTGCGTTGCGCATCCCGTCCGCGCAACACGTCCGCGAGTATCTCGGGGTAACTCAGGACCATCCGGCCCAGCCCGACAAAGTCAACGTTACCGTCGGCGACTGCCCGCTGGGCGACGTTGGGCAGCCACTCCTGGAGGTAGCTGTAACCGGTGCCGACGAACATCAGCCCGGGCGAATGGCGCTTGAGGGCCGCGACGACACCGATCTGGCGGGCCACGCCGACGAGCGGATCCTCGGGCGGCAGGTAGCCGTCGCTGGGCGGGGTGATGGCCGGGCGTTGGATGTGCGGGTTGTAGTACGGGCTGCCGGCGGTCACGCACACCATTCGCACGTCGAGGGCCTCCAGCGCGTCGAGGAATCGCTTCGGCTCGGCCAGGTCGATCCCCCGGCCGGTGCCGTCGCCGCCAAACGCATAACGATAGGGCTCATTGACCGGCCAATCCATCTCGCCGACCCGTTCCGCGTTCGGTTTGAACGGGGCGAAGTCGAAGGCGCTCAACCGCACCCCGATGTCGAGGCGGCTGTTCGCCCGCACGACCGAGACAAGGTCGCGCAGGAAGCGGGTCCGGTTCTCGAAGCTGCCGCCGTATTTGCCCGGCCGATCGACGGCGCTGAGCAGCTCGTGGCCGAGATAGCCGTGACAGTGCTTGAGGTCGACAAAGTCGAAGCCGGCCCTCTCGGTCAAGACCGCCGCCCGGCCAAAGTCCTCGACGAGGCGGTCGATGTCGTCATCGCTCAGGACCGCGTCATCCGGCACGCCGAACTTGCGGTCGAGGACGGGGTGGCGATAGGCGGTTCGCGGCTCGAGGCGCTTCTTGTCGTTGGGTCGGGCAAAGCGCCCGCTATGCGTCAATTGCAGGCCGATCAAGAGATCGTCGGCCCGGCCGTAGTGGGCGAGGTGCTCGTCGACCAGGCCCTGGCGCAGTTCGGCCAGCGCGCCGGCGGTGTGATCGTTGACGACGAGCTGATTGGGATTGGCCCGCCCGTCATGGCGGACGGCGACGGCCTCGCCGCCCCAGATGAGTTTGGCCCCGCTCAGGCCAAAGCGCTGCCAGCGCCGCTGGGTGAGATCGGTCGGCCGGCCGTCGGGGGTGCCATCCCAGCCTTCCATGGGCAGGACGGCCACCCGGTTGCCAATCGTCCGTCCGCGCAGCGTGTATGGCTGGGCGAGGGGAGACTCGCCCCCGTGGACGACGACCTCATCGAATGCGAGATCGGCCCCGACCGTTTTGCAGTAGGCGGCGAAGTCGGCCGAAGTCTTGAGCGCCGCAATCTTTCGGTACTCGCTCACGATTTCTCCAGTTCAAGCGCCCGATTGAGCTCGGCCGTGTAGGCGTCGCGAGCGGCCCGATTGTGGTCCCGGATGACGCGCTCGAGGCGATCAGTGTCGTGGGCCTTCATGGCCCGCAGGATATGCCAGTGTTCTTTCTGCGACAGATGGGCGCGTTTGGCATGGACTTCTTTGAGATAGACCTTGCGCAGGCGATTCCAGTGGTCGAGGACCTTGACCAACATGCTTTGGGCCAGGGGAATCCTGGCGCAGGCGCAAATGAACGTGTGCAGGCGAACATTCATCGCCGACCAGGCGTCAAGGTCATCGAGCATCCCGTCCATCTGGGTGACGAGCGCCTCGAGCTCGTCGAACTGGTCGCCAGTCATACGGGTGCAGGCCCGCCTGGCGCTCATGAGTTCAAGGCCCTCAAGCAACTCGAAGACCTCCTCGACCAGGTCCGGTTCGATGGGGGTGACGGTTGCCCCGACGTGCGGCTCGATGATGATGAGGCCGTCAGCCTGGAGCTGCTGGAGCGCCTCGCGGACGGGGATGGCGCTAATCCCGAACTGGGCGGCGAGCTCGTCGATGACCAGCTTCTTCCCCGGCCGCAATTCGCCGCTGACGATGGCCGCCCGCAGCGCATCCAGGACGGAGTCCTTCTTGCTGCGAAAAATGGGCTTAATGGCCGGGTAAGTGGGCTCAAGCGACAGATTTGGCGCGGCCATAGAATATATCGTATATTCTATAGGGTATAGGGCGCGTTTGTCAAGGGGACATTTCCCAGCCAACTCAGAGCCCTTACGCGCGGCTGGCGCGCTCTACAAATGTGCTATAAAGACGCCTGTTAATCGAACTGGCACCCCGAACCGGGACCGCGTTATACACCGCGCCGTTGATGGCGCCAGAGTATTCGGCGTCGATCGGTTTCGGCGGAACCGCCGTCGAGATTCCCCGAGGTATCCCCATGACTCATCCGCCTGTCTCTTTACCCACCCTCATTCAGGGCGGAATGGGGGTCGCCATCTCAAACTGGTCGCTGGCCCGAGCCGTCTCGCGACACGGCCAACTCGGCGTCGTGTCGGGCACCGGAATCAGCCGGATCCTGGTAGGCCGCTTAATGGACGGGGACGCTTCCGGCTTGATGCGGCACGCCCTGGCGCAGTTCCCGATGGCGGAGCCGGCCCAGGAGATCCTCAACCGCTACTACATCCCGGGCGGAAAGGCGCCCGGCGCGCCGTACCGCCCGCACCCGGTCCACACAGTCAACCCACCCCGTTTTCTGGATCAGCTCACCGCGATCGCCAATTTCGTAGAGGTCTTCCTGGCCAAGGAAGGCCATCCCGGGCTGGTCGGGATCAACCTGCTCGAAAAAGTGCAGTTGCCAAACCTGGCCTCGCTCTACGGGGCGATGCTGGCCGGGGTGGACTACGTCCTCATGGGCGCGGGGATCCCCACCCAGGTGGCCGGCGTCCTGGACAAGTACGTCAACCATCAGGCAGTCAGCTATCGCCTGGATGCCCATGGGGCCTCGCCCGAAGACGATGTGCGGATGCATTTTGATCCGGAGCGGATCTTCCCGGGCATCGCTGAGCGGGTCGGCCCCCTCAAACGCCCGCAGTTCCTGCCAATCATCTCGTCGACGCTGCTGGCCCAGGCGTTGATCAAACGCAGCGAGGGCGCCATCAACGGCTTTGTGATCGAAGGTCCAACGGCCGGTGGCCACAACGCCCCGCCCCGCGGCGCGCTCAAGCTGAATGAAAAGGGCGAGCCAATCTACGGCGAAAAAGATAAGGTCGACCTCGAGAAGATGAAGCAATTTGGGCTGCCTTTCTGGTTGGCCGGCAGCTTTGGGAATCCGGAGCAATTGAAGTCCGCCCTGGATGCGGGCGCGGCCGGAATCCAGGTGGGGACTGCCTTTTCGCTATGCGACGAGTCGGGGATGCAACCCGAACTGAAGAAGCAGGTCCTGGCTCAGGTGCGGGCCGAGGAGGCTGAGGTGTTTACCAGCCCGGTCGCCTCGCCGACCGGCTTCCCGTTCAAGGTCGCCCAGGTGCCTGGGACGCTCTCGGACAAGGACGCCTATGACGCCCGTCCGCGCATCTGCGACGTCAGCATGCTCCGGACGATCGTGAAGGAGGCCGACGGCACGCTGACCTATCGCTGTCCGGCCGAGCCGGTAGACGACTATGTGCGTAAAGGCGGCAAGGAAGAGGACACCGTGGGCCGGAGCTGCCTGTGCAACAACCTGATCGCGACCGCCGGTTTTGGGCAAACGCGCCGGGACGGCTATGTTGAGCTGCCCCTGGTCACCTCAAGTGATGACCTGGTGAACGTTGGCCGTTTTCTCAAACCGGGCCAGTCGAGCTACACGGCCCGGGACGTCATGGATGTGCTGCTGGGGCCGGTTGCGGCCTGATACTTGAGTACCGTGGGTTGAAACCCACAGCTATCGGCACGGCGTCGCTCCGCGACGGCAAAGGCGCTCCAACTCCTGTCGCGGAGCGACCGAATGAGTGTAGCCGTGGGTTTCAACCCACGCGCGCGCCGTGCGGTATTCCGCGCCGCCTTGGTGGCAACTCTGGATGGATTTGATCTCGGATTTGTACTTGCGGTTGTACCGCCTATCGAGTACATTCAGCGGGCGAACCCAAACCACGAGGAGATCCAACCAAAATGACCTACCGCCCAATTCTGTTGACGACGCTCTCGCTTCTGCTTGCCACGGTAGGCGCAGGTGAACTGGTCCGCGCCGCGCTGGCGCTCCCGGCCGCGCCGGCGAGCGTCATCGCGGTGACTACACTCGCGGATGAGTTTGGGTCCGGCGCCGCCTGCTCGTTGCGCGAAGCCATTCAAACGGCCAATGGCAACAGCAACTTCGGCGGGTGTTTGGGTGCGGGCGGGAGTGAGACCCTCCAATTGGGCGCTGGAGACCATATTCTCAGTTTCGGGGGCCCCCTGGACGACACGGATGCAATCGGCGACCTCGACGTGACCAGCTCGATGACGATCGTCGGGCTTGGTCCGCTCAGCACGACGATCAAGCCAAACGGCACCTTCTCGGACCGGCTGATCCACATCGGCCCCGGCGTAACGGTCGTGATCTCGGGTGTCCGTCTGACCGGCGCGAACGCAAAAACCAACGCTTTTGGCGCGGGCATCCTGGTTGAGGGCCGGCTGACGCTCATCAATTGTTCCGTCGATGGCAATACTACCGTCTCGACCGGGGGCGGCATCGATGTCGAATCGGGTGGGGCGCTGACCGTCCAATCATGTTCAATCACGAACAATCACGCCATTAACGCCGGTGGCGGAATCTTTTCCAATGGCCCAGTCACGGTTACAGACAGCGTCATCTCAGACAACGATTTCGGGTCGGATACGGACGCCCATGGGGCCGGAATCGCCATGTCCGGCGCGTCGGCGCAGCTCACCCTTATTCGCTCGACTGTTTCCGGAAACACAGCGCCACTTCGAGCGGGAGGCGTGGAGCTGGCGGGCGGATTCGCCACCATCATCGACTCCGCCATCAGCGGCAACAGCGCCCCGGACAGCGGCGGCATCCTTCTCTCCGCCGGCGGCTTGCTCATGCGTAACTCGGCTCTCATCAGCAACACAGCCACCAGCGCGGCCGGGATGCGGATTACCAATACTGTGGCCACACTCATCAACAGCACCGTCAGCGGGAATGTCGCCCAGGCCGGCGCGGGCGGGGTCGCCATCAACACCGCCAATGGCCGGCTGTATCTCTTCAACACAACCATCGCGAACAACACGACTGACGTCTCGAACAACGGCAGCAACGGGGGCGGGCTCAGCATTCAGGCCGGCAGCCATGTCAGCATGAC
>JBKJQK010000493.1:0-6120 GCA_046594095.1 Anaerolineae bacterium
TGCTGGCCAGGCGTGTCCACGCCCTGGGGCAGGAGTTTGGCGAAGTCGGGCAACTGGTCCGCGGACGGGGCCGCGCAACGTTCGCGCGATGACTTCGCCAAACTCCTGCCCCAGGGCGTGGACACGCCTGGCCAGCATCTCTTCACGATTCGGGATGCCGGCGCCGGACAAAACGTCGGCGCGGTCTGGCTGGCCGTGGAAGCGCGGAACGGCCAGCGACAGGGTTTCATCTACGATCTGGTTGTGGATGAGGCCCACCGCCGGAAGGGGCATGCCCGCGCCGCGATGCTGGCGATCGAGGACAAGGCCCGCGAGCTTGGCCTCGAGGTGGTCGGCCTGCATGTGTTCGGTTTCAACGCGGCAGCCCGGGCGTTGTATGTGAGTCTGGGCTACGGGATAACCAACATCAACATGGCCAAGAAACTATAGCCGCTGGCGGTTCCTCGCACGCTGAACCTCTACGACAGGATGAACAGGAAGGACAGGAGAGCGCCGAGTTGGACTGATGTCAACCTGTAATTCCTGTTCATCCTGTCAAGACGTATGCGCGCCGCGCGAGGCCGGGTTTCCCGCGGCCCGCGCGACGAGCGCCACCCAGGTAGCGTCGTCCAGGCGTTCGGCAACCTGAAAACCGGCCTCCAGGAGCGCCTCACTCAATTTGCCAACCTGGCCCACCCGGATGCCGGAAAGCAGCAATGCCCCGCCTGGGGCCACGACATCGGCCAGCCCCTTATGCAGCAACGCGATGAGGACGTCGGAAAGGATGTTGACGATGACAATCTCAAAGGTCGCGGGCGGGGTTCCTCTTTGCGCGATCTCCAGCGAGCCGGGTGAAAACGAGACGCTATCCTCGAGGCCGTTCAGCGCGATATTCAGACGGGTCTTGCGTTCGGCCTCGGGATCGATGTCGGCGGCCAGCGCGGAGGCCGCCCCGAGTTTGATGGCTGCGATGGCGAGAATCCCCGTTCCGCTGCCAAGATCAAAGACCCGGTCGCCGGGCTTGACAAGCTTCTCGAGCAGGGCCACGCACATCCGGGTAGTGGGGTGGGTGCCGCTGCCGAACGCCATGCCCGGGTCCATCCTCAGGACGATGCTGGCGGGATCGATGGCCGCGGGATCTGCGCCATCTGGCTGGTCGGCGGACAGAATGACGACCCGCGCGCCGATTCGGATCGGCCCGAGCCTTGAGCGCCACCTGGGGCTGAGGCGCAGGTAGCCGATTCCGAGGCCGAGCGCCGAGGCGCCCGCCGCGAATGGCACGGCCAGCAGGAAGAACAGCGCGCTGATCGCGTGAACGACGCCGATGTTTGCAAGTTCGGCCGCCCGCGACTGGTCGAGAAGCGCGTTGGCAACGGCCGAAACGACGACCACGCCGAGTCCGGCGCGCCAGCTTGTCGTGGCCGCGGCAATCCCGATCGGGATGAGATAGACAAACGGCAAGGTGACACCCGTGGCGGTCAGGCGATCATCGGCCAGGGCGGCGAGCGCCGTCAACAGCGCAAGACCGAGGATGCGCCCGGCACTGGGGCGATTGCGGGGGCGATCCGTGGGATTGGGCATGGCAGGTGATTCGGACAAGCGCGCCGGCGCGGCTACTCGCCTAACATCCTACAATAGACCATTCCTCCGCGCTAGTAGCGCGCTAATCGGTGAGCAAGAAAATCATCATGCCTGACATCCCGCAAATAATCGACCGGCTGACTTTGGAAGTAAAGGCCGCCCTGCTCACCTGGGCGAGCGCCTGCGCGACAACGCCTGTTATGCGCCTGGGGGTTCCTGAATCACTGGTAATCGACGGGCAAGACGGCATTGGGATGGATCTGTCTGGCTTCAGCATGGACTTTCCCTTGATGAACGTATTCCGGTTCCAGGAAGGCAACTTGCCGGCGACACCGGAGCAGCTTGGGGACACGCTCTTGAGCCAGTTGCGCTGATGGCGAGCTCTCCGGCTTCCTCGACGGCCGGCGCAACGCTCGCCGTCCACATCTACTGCGCCATCGTCGACAACCACGGCGACATTGGGGTGTGCTGGCGGCTGGCCCGCCAGTTGGCGAATGATTATGGGCGGTCCATCAGGCTGTGGGTGGATGACTGGGCCGTGGCCCGCGAATTCCTTCCGGCGCTGCCCGAAACGCCAGGTCCAGTGGCGATCGAGGGCGTCCGTATCTCCCCCTGGCCGTTGACCGAGGCCGACGGCGACCTCACAGGCGACGTGCTGATTGAGGGCTTTGGCTGCGCGCTGCCCGAGCCGACCCTGGCCCAGCTCGCGGCTCGGGCCGTGAAGCCGGTCTGGATCGACCTGGAGTATTTCAGCGCCGAAGCGTGGGTACCGTCGTTCCATCTGGGATCGAGCCTTGACCTCGCGGTTCAGACGCGGCGCTGGTTCTTCTTTCCGGGGCCACAAGCCGGCGCGGGTGGCCTGTTGCGCGAACGCGACCTGATCGCGGAACGGGACCGGTGGGAGGCCGGCGATCTTCACGCCGGGTTCATGGCCCGCCTGGGGGCGAATCCTTCGCGGGAATCGCTCACAATGGTTTGCTTCGCCTATGCGGGCGCGCCGTATGCCGGCTGGGCGGACGCCCTCGCCCATGACTGGGCCGGGCCCGTCTCGGTCTGGCTGTGCGGGCGGTATAGCCAGGCGGCGTTCGGCCCGACTGAGCGTTCGGCGCGACCCTCGGTGACCTTGCGCGACATCCCGTTTGTCTCGCAGGACGATTTTGACCGGCTGCTGTGGTGCGCGGATGTGGCCTGGGTGCGGGGCGAGGACTCCCTGGCCCGGGCGCTTTGGTCCGGAAAGCCGTTTGTCTGGCACATCTATCCTCAGGCAGAGGACGCCCATCACGCCAAGCTGGCGGCCTGGCTGGCCCACTACGCCGCGTCATTCCCGGAACCCTTGCGCAAGGCCTATGTCGATGTCCATCGGGCCTGGAATGGCATCGGGCCGGGGCCTTCCATAGGCGAGGCATGGACGGCTCTGATGGACCATTGGCCGGAGTGGCAAGCGCACAGCCGCGCCCGCAGCGCCGACCACTTCCAAATGCCCGATCTTGGAAGCAATCTCATGAATTTTGTCAAGAGGCCGCATCCAGCGTAAAATAGGCCCCGATGAAAACAGCGCAAGAACTCCGCATAGGTAATGTGTTTCTGGTTGGCGATCAGCCGCAGGTTGTAGTCAGGTCGGAATTCAACAAGTCTGGCCGGGGCGCCAGCGTCGTCAAACTGAAGTACAAGAGCCTTCTTTCGGGCGCCGTCAAAGAAGAAGTCTACAAAGCCGACGTCAAATTCGATGTGGCCGTGCTCGACCGCAAGGAATGCCACTACAGCTACCACGCCGATCCCATGTATGTGTTCATGGACACCGAGTTCAACCAATATGAGGTTGGCAAGGACACCATGGGCGACGCCTTGAATTACCTGGTCGAGGGCATGGAGTGCGAGGTTATCTTCTACGACGGGAACGCCATTTCGGTCGATTTGCCGGCCAACGTCGTATGCGAGATCCAGTACACCGAGCCGGCTGTTCGGGGCGACACCTCGGGAAAGGTGACCAAGGCCGCGACGCTCAAGGGGTCAGGCTACGAGATTCAGGTGCCGGCCTTTATTTCGACGGGCGACAGCGTCGAAGTGGATACCCGCACGAACGAATACCGCCGCAGGATTTAGGCGAAGGCAGATCGGGGGCGCGCCAAAGCGCGCCCCCGTTTCTATTTTTCGGACCGGGTATTGGCGCCTGGCGGCGTTCTCGGATAACATCTTGCTCAGGAGATTCAAGATGCAACCCGAATTGATCGCGCAATATCACAATCAGATTGGCGAGAATCCACTTTGGCACCCGGTCGAGAAGCGGCTGTATTGGACCGATATCACGGGCGGCAAGCTTTTCCGTTACGACCCCGCGACCGGCGTTCACGAGCAGATCTACAGCGGGGCCCCGGTGGGGGGATTTACCTTTCAGGCCGACGGCGGGCTGCTGCTCTTCATGGCCCGCGGCGCGATCGGATTCTGGCGTGAGGGCAGGCTCGATCTGCTCCATGAGGACATCCCGGACGAGCGCGAGACGCGCTTCAACGACGTATTCGCAGACTCGGTTGGGCGGGTGTATTGCGGGGTCATGCCGGCCCCGACCCGGCCGGGCCGGCTGTATCGTCTCGATACCGATGGCAGCCTGCATCTGCTGCTTGAAGGCATCGGCACGTCGAACGGCATGGGCTTCACCCTCGACCGGCGTCGGATGTATTACACCGACTCGGTCAAGCGCGAGATTTATCTCTTTGACTACGACATGGCGACAGGCGCGCTTTCGAACCAGCGTGTGTGGGTGAAGGTCCCCGAAGGCCAGGGCGCGCCTGACGGCATGACCGTCGACGCTGAGGGTCACGTCTGGTCGGCCCGCTGGGGCGATTCGGCCCTGTATCGCTATAGCCCCGAAGGCGTGATCGAGCAGCGGATTGGGTTCCCGGCCCTCAAGGTCTCCAGCGTCATTTTTGGCGATGAGGACTTCAGCACGTTGTACGTGACGACCGCCCTGAACGGTGGAACGCAGGACGCGGAGGGCGCCGGCGCGGGCGGGTTATTCCGGCTGCGGCTGGGTATCCGAGGGCTGCCCGAGTTCTACTCGCGGGTGCGCGGCGACACAGATCGCTAGAGCAGGGACCGGCGCTCGTTTGCGCAGTCAACGCTACCCTACGCGTGCGTCTCGCGCGTCACGGTCGAGCCCGATTTGCCAACCAGGAAGTCGAAGTCGGCCCCGCGGTTAGCCTGCTGAACGTGGCGCAGGAACAAGTTGACATACCCCCGCTCGACCGACAGCGCAGGCGCCACCCAGAGCGCCCGGCGCCGCGCCAGCTCGTCCGCCGGCACATCGAGGTGGAGCGAACGCCGCTCGACATCCAGCTCAATCCAATCGCCGTCCTGGACCAGGGCGAGTGGCCCGCCGATGGCCGATTCGGGCGCGACGTGCAGGACGACCGTGCCGAACGCCGTCCCGCTCATCCGGGCATCCGAGATTCGGACCACGTCCTTGATCCCCCGGTCAAGTAGTTTTTTGGGCAGGCTCATATTGCCGACCTCGGGCATTCCGGGATAACCGACCGGGCCGACCATCTTCATCACCAGGACCGAGTTTTCGTCGACCGGCAGGGCCGGGTCGTCGACCCGGGCATGGTAGTCGTCGATATCCTGGAAGACGACGGCCTGGCCGCGGTGCTTGAGCAGGTGGGCCGACGCGGCCGAGGGCTTGATGACAGCGCCGTCGGGGCACAGATTGCCAAACAGGACCGCGCTGCCGGCCTCCTTCTGAAAGGGCGCGCCGATCGCCGCAATCACCTTGCGGTCGAAGCACTCGGCCCCGGCGTTGTTCTCGCGCACACTCTTGCCGGTGACTGTGATGGAGTCCATTCGCAGCAGGTCGCGCATCTCCTGAATGACGGCCGGCAGCCCGCCGGCGTAGTAGAAGTCCTCCATCAGGAACTCTCCGGAGGGCATCAGGTTGACCAGGAGTGGGAGCCGGCTGCCCAGCCCGTCAAAGTCGTTCATCGACAGCTCGACACCCACGCGCCCGGCGATGGCCAGCAGGTGAATGATGAAGTTGGTCGATCCGCCCACCGCCGCGTTGAGCATGATCGCGTTTTCGAAGGCGGACCGGGTGAGAATCTTTGAAATACGCAGGTCTTCTTTCACCATGCCGACGATGCGGTTTCCGGCCAGATGGGCCAGCCGGCGGCGGCGGGAATCGGCGGCGGGGATGGCCGCGCCGCCGGGCAAGGTCAGCCCGAGCGCTTCGACCATGCAGCCCATCGTCGAGGCGGTGCCCATCGTCATACAGTTGCCATCCGAGCGCGACATGCAGGCCTCCGCCTCTACATATTCATCCTGAGTCATCGCGCCGGTGCGCAGATCGTCGTGGAAGCGCCACAGGTCCGTGCCCGAGCCGATATCCCGTCCGCGGAATTTGCCGTTGAGCATCGGCCCGCCCGAGACGACCAGGGTCGGCAGGTCGACGCTACACGCGCCCATGATGGTCGAGGGCGTGGTTTTGTCGCAGCCGGCGAGCAGAACGACGCCATCGAGGGGGTTGGCCCGGATGGTCTCCTCGACGTCCATCGAGGCGAGGTTGCGGAA
>JBKJQK010000070.1:0-10794 GCA_046594095.1 Anaerolineae bacterium
ACTTGAAGCATCTGAATGAGGCCGCCATCGCCGCGTTACTCCCGCGGGCAATCAACCCACCCACGCCGCCGGTTCTCATCGCCATCTGGCACCTGGGTGGCGCGATGCAGCGGGTTGGCAGCACGGAGACCGCCTTTATGGGGCGGGACGCTCCTTACCTGTTCAGCGTGGATGCTCTTTGGGATGACCCGAGTATGACGAATGAAGTAATCGCCTACGCGCGAACTTACCTGGCGGAAATGGAACCTCACGCGGCGCCAGGAATGTATGTGAACTTCGCCGGGCTTGGAGAAGAAGGCGTAGACCTGGTCAAGGCTGCCTATGGCGCAAACTATCGGCGACTTGTCGCCCTGAAGGACAAGTACGATCCAGCGAACCTGTTCCACATCAACCAAAATATCAGACCTTCTGCGTAACTGCTGGCACGTTGGAGTTTAGGCTTCAGCCGGCCGCGGAACTTCGCGCATCGCAGGCGCAATCGCCCAAGGGTACAAAGTTCCGCGGCCGGCTGAAGCCTAAACTCCAACGGCCGAAGCTTATTTCAGCCTCGCGACCGCATCTTTGATCGCCTACCGCCCGCCCGCCGCGTGGCGCATCAAATCGGTCAGGGTAATGATGCCGACCGGCGTCCGCGACGTACCCTGGGTGACGATCAGGCGTTGGACTCTGGGCTCCAGGATCCTCGTGGCGGCGATGGACAAAGGCGCATCCTCGTCGATGGTCGGCACATCCCGGGTCATCAGCTCGGCGACCGACGACGCGGTGACCGCGCCAGTGGCTTGATCGGCCAGCGTTGCCTGGACGATGTCGATCTGGGTAATGAAGCCGGCCAGCCCGCCGGCCTGATTGAGCACGGCCAGCGCCCGGACATTTTCGTCGATCATGCGTTGGGCGGCATCGATGGCGGGCGTCTCGGGCCGGCAGATGATGAGGCCAATCCGCATGACATCGCGGACGCGGAGGCCATCCAGGGTTGGGGAAGGCATCACTATCCCACGCCCAACTCTGCCGCACAGCGCTCGATATCTGCCCAGGTGGCCTCGGGCAAGGGAATGCCGTCCCGCATCCGGATTTCGCGCGAGCGCCATTCGGGATCGCCCGGGAGGAGCACCTCGTCCACGCCCTGGGCCGGGGTCGAAGTCCTGACCCGCTCGCAAAACGCATCCACCTGGTCGAGGTATTTTTCGCGGTCCACGAAGTCATCGATGTTGAAAGCCATGATGACCGTCCCATTGCCGGCCAGAAAGCCCTGGGCGAAACCGGGCAGGTTCGACGGGCCAATCCCGGAAAGCCCGCCCCCAAAGAGCTCGGCCACTACGCTCATGCCCGAACCCTTGTGCAGGCCGAACGCCAGCAGCGATCCTCCGTCATAAAACGCCTGGGGATCGGTCGTGGGCGCGCCATTGGCGTCGACGAGGTTGCCCGGCGGGATCTGGGCGCCTTTGGCCAACGCGACCCGGACCTTGCCCTCGGCCACCCCAGCGGTCGCGAAGTCGATCAGCACTGGACGCTGACCCCCTTTGCGGGGAATCGCGCACGAAAAAGGGTTGGTCCCGAACAGGCGCGAACGCCCGCCAAACGGCGCGACCGCCGCGCCCGCATTGCAAGTGGCCATGCCGATCAGGCCGGCGTTGGCGATCATCGCGGTGTACTCGCCCAGCCGGCCGACATGGTTGCAGTGATCGATCGAGATCGCGGACACGCCCGTCTGGCGGGCGATGTCGATCGCCAACCGGGCGGCGACCCGGGCGGCCGGCTGGCCCCAGCCCCAGCGGCCGTCCACCCGGCGCATGGCCAGGCCGGGGCGCCTCGGCTCGTCAACGATGGCCCGGACATCGGCGAAGACGCGCCCGCTTTTCGCCAGGCCGGCATACTGAGGCAGACGCATGACGCCGTGCGAGTCATGGCCGCACAGGTTGCCCTCGACGAGCGACTCGGCCACATCGTTGGCAAGGTCATCCGGGGTACCGACCGCGCCGATGATAGCGCGCGATAGGTTCATCAACTGTTCGTGGGTTTTCGTGATCATGATCGGTCTAGCCTTTCACGGAGCCGGCGGTCAGGCCTTGCACGACGAAACGCTGCACGAGCATATATAAGATGAGCACGGGCGCCGTGGCGATGATCGCCGCCGCCATGAGCTGGCCCCACAGCAGAATATCCGCGATTTGAAAGCTGTACAGGCCGACCGGGATCGTCCGAAGGTCGCTGCGGTTGGTCATAACCGCCGCGTAGAGGAATTCATTCCACGAGTTGGTGAAGCTGAAGATAAAGGCAGTGACAAGCCCGGGCGCCGAGAGCGGCAGGATGATACGACCCAGCACCCCCATTCGCGAGCAGCCATCGATGCGCGCGGCGTCTTCCAATTCGATTGGGATGGTGCGAAAGTAGCCCAACAGCATCCACGTGCAAAACGGCACGTTGAAGGTCAAGTAGGTCACAATCAGCGCCCACAATGAGTTCCGCAAGCCAATGCTATTGATGATCAGGAACAGCGGGATGAAGAGCAACGAGCTCGGAATGAGATACATGAACAGCACAGAACGGGCAAGCGCGCTGCTGCCGAAGAAGCGCAGGCGGGCGAGACTGTAGGCGGCAAAGGTGCCGATCACCAGCGCAATGGCGGAGCTGACAACGCCCACGATGACGCTGTTGGTCAGCCAGATCGGCAAGTTCGTGCTGCCGAGCACGATCCCGTAATTGTCGAGGATCAGGTTAACCGGAATCAGCATGGCTTCTTTGTTGTAGACATCCTTCTGGGCGCGAAGCGAGGTTAGCACCATGTAATAGAATGGAAACGACACAACAAGCACGTAAACGGCCAGCAATCCATAGACGCGAATGCGGTTGGGGAGGGCGCGCAGGCGTTTTGCAATCATTCGGATTCGCTCTTCAAGATCAAAGGCGAGAGCGCCATGATCATGACAATCAAAACCGGCGTCAGCAAGAAGGAGATGGCCGTGGCATACCCGATTCGACTGCCCTCGAAACCAACCTTGTATGCATAGGTGGCGAAGAGGTGGGTGGCGTAGGCGGGGCCACCGCCGGTCATCAAGAAGACAATCTGGAAGTCGTTAAAGGTCCAGATTGTGGAGAGCATCGCGGTCACAACCAGCGCAGTCCGAATTCCTGGCAGAGTGACGTTGATGAACTTCTGCAAACTCGTGGCGCCATCGACGTCAGCGGCTTCATACAAATCGGCTGGAATGGCTTGCATGGCGGCGAGCAGAGCAACCCCAAAAAACGGGAAACCACGCCAGATGTTGGTGGCGACGACTGCGCCCATCGCTGTGGCTGATTCGGCCAGCCAGGCAATCGGCGCGTCGATGATTTTCAAGTTAAGCAGGACGTAGTTGATGACGCCGGCCGTGCCGTCGTACATCCAGCGCCAGGTCAACGCGGTGACGAAGGTCGGGGCCACCCAGGGGAAGAGCAGCCAGCCCCGAAACATCCCCCGAAAGCGGATGCGCTGGTTCAAGATTAGGGCCATGATCATTCCAACAATAATCTTGCCCCCGACCGATGCGACGGTGAATAACACGCTGTTGCCGGCGACCGTGCGGAAGCGTCGGTCATCGGTCAGCAACTCGATGTAGTTTCTCAGGTCAAAGGTGGATTGAGGCGGTCCACCCAATACACGATCCTGCAGGCTGATCCCAAATGCGTTGGCGATCGGATACATCAACAGGCCAACGGCCACGATGAGCAGTGGAATGAGGAGCGCATAGCCCAGCGGCGCATCACGGCCGATGCGATTTAACAGGGACGGCTTGGGAATCCGGGCGGATGACGCGGCCATGAGGATTGTGGCGGGCGCGCCAGACTGCCAAAAAGGCACACTGACGCGCCCGCCAGACTAGATCAGGGGTTGAACTGCTTGTAGATCTTGTTCAGCTTGGCCTCAGTCTCCTTGATGGCGTCATCAATGGACACCTTCTCGACGAGCACCTTGTTTACCATCTCGGCCATGGTGTGGGTACGCCAGGCTTCCAGCGCCCACAGCGTGGTCGGGCCGGGAAAGCCAACCGCGACAACATCCGGGAGCTGGCTGATCAGGGTCTTGTTGAACGGGTCGTCCCACATCGGCAGCTTCTGGAGGTCCTTGTAGAAGGGCATATAGTTCGTGCCGGCTGCTTCGACGATGCGTTTCTGGCCTTCCACAGATACGTAGGTCGTCAGGAGATCCTTGGCCAGCGCGAGGTTCTTGCCGCCCGTGGGGATCATCATTCCATAGACATAGCCAGCCAAAACGCGACCCTTGGGACCCTCGGGGATCGGGGTGATGTAGGTACGCTTGAGCAGATCCGGATCGTCCTTGCGCATGGCGGCGATGATCGAGCCCGTGTTCTGCACCATGGCGGCGCTGCTGGTGAGATAGGCCTTGTTGTTGCCCGCATCGTCCCAGGTCACGGCATCCTTGGGGATGTAGCCCTTGTCCCAGGCTTCCTTGATCATCCCAAGCACAGTCCGGGTGGCGTCGTTATTGAGGTTGGGGGTCTTTCCATCCGCGGCATACGGCGAGGCGCCATAGGAGGCCAGGAAGCTGAGCGTGGCGATCTCAGAGTCGTAGGACGGCACACCCATCTGCAAGCCCCAGGCCCAGGTCTTGCCCGGGTTGTTGATCTTGGCCGAGATCGTCAGAATGTCGGCCCAGGTCTTGGGCGGCTGAAGACCGGCGGCGTCCAGAATGTCTTTGCGCGAATAGTAGACTTCCGTGGCGCCGAAGGTTGGCACCGCCCACTGCTTGCCGCCAACAGTGACAGCCTGGATGGGTTTTTCAAGCACACCGCCGCCCTGAGCTTGCATCTTGGCGACGATGTCGCTGACATCCTCGAGCAGACCCAGGCTCTGCAGCTTGGGCATCCAATCCGGGGATGGCCACACCAGCACGTCGGGAAGGGTCTTGGTCTCGATAGCGGCGTTGAACTGGGGCGCGAGAACTGTTGACGAGTCCTGGACGATGGTCAGGTCGACGCCCTTGGCATCGGCCCACTTTGTGACGATGTCCTTCTGGGCGGCATCGGCTTCAGGGGTGAAGCTTTTGGACAGCCAGATGGTCAGCTTGGGCTTCCCGGCGGGGGCGGGCGCCTTGGTGGGTTCGGCGGGCTTTGCGGGAACCGCCGTGGCGGCCGGCGCGGCGGCCGGCGCGCCACACGCGGCGAGCAGGGCGGCTGCCACGAAACCCACGGACAGAATCTGAAACCGTTTCGACATGACTTATCCTCCTTAGAATTCGGCGACCGGAATATTGTTAACAGTCTAGGTGGGATGCTGATTTGCGCAAGTGGGGGGGTGTCGGCGGGGGAAACGGGGCCTTTGGCTCACGCGAAGCCGCGAGGGAACGGGACCTCACGGCTTCGCAGCTTCGCATCGGACGAATCTACATTGAGCGGCTCGACTCGAACTCGCCGGCATACGAGAACAGCGCAGGGGTGCCGCCGGTGTGCAGGAAGATGATGGTCTGGTCCTTCGTGAAACCTCCGGCCCGTACGTCCGCGATCAAGCAGGCGGCCGCTTTCGCGGTGTATACGGGATCGATCAAGATGCCCTCATGTTCGGCGAAAAGGCGGACGGCTTCCAGGCTTGCCGGAGTACTGATCCCGTAGCCTGGCCCAACATAGGTATCTCGGACGTCGAAATCGGCCGGCTGAGGGGCAAGGTCGAGACCAAGGATCTGGGCACCTTCTCGGGCGATGGCCGCCGCTTCGGCGCTGACCTGCTTCGCGGGTCGGCTTGGGCTGACGCCCACAAGCGCGAGATCCAGACCAAAAAGTCGATTGCCAAGAACCATTCCGGCATGGGTGCCGGCCGAGCCGGACGAGAAATACATCGCGGTGGGAGACATGGCCAACGCAGTCAGTTGGTCGCGCAGCTCCTCCATCATGGCGGCGTAGCCCATCGCGCCTATCGCGGTCGAGCCGCCCAACGGGATGACATACGGCCTGTTGCCTCGGGCCCGCTCGCCTGCCGCGACAAGCCTCATCGTTTCGTCGCGCGCCTCGACCGGACAGCGCACGACCTCGGCCTTGAGCAGGGCATCGAGCAGGATGTTGCCCTGGAACTCCTCGTGGAATGAGGGTGTCAACACCAGGACGCATCGCAAGCCAAGTTTGCGGGCAGCCGCCGCAGTTTGCCGGCAATGGTTGCTTTGGGCGGCCCCGGTGGTGATCAGCGTGTCGCATCCCTGGGCCAGTGCGTCGGCTGCCAGGAATTCGAGTTTGCGAGCCTTGTTTCCGCCAAATGCCAAACCGGTCATATCGTCGCGCTTGATATACAGGCGCGGACCGCCGAGCGCGCGGCTGAGATTCGGCGCTTCATGAAGCGGGGTCGGCAGGAAGGCCAGTGAGACCCGCGGGAGCTGATCCAGGGTGGACATAGGGAGTTGAGTTGGCGGCGGACTACGGCAAACCATTGAAAGGGGCGTCAAAGCCGTATGCTAACATCCCGGCCTTGCTGCCCGGAAATCGGAGACAAACTATGGATTCAACCGCCGATGGCGCGCGCGTGACCGGGGTCGATACACCTTCAAAATCACGAGACGGAACGGACGTATCGTTCTCGAGAAATCGCGTTGTCCTGATCACGGCTGGGATCATGCTCAGCCTCTTCCTCGCGTCAATGGAGTCAACGGTTGTGTCGACGGCGATGCCAACCATCGTCGGCAAGCTGGGCGGTCTGTCGATCTACAGTTGGGCGTTTGCCGCCTATATGATCACCTCGACGACCGCGACCCCGATCTATGGGAAACTGTCGGACGTTTTCGGCCGTCGCCGCGTGTATCTGACCGCGATGGGGTTGTTTCTGGCTGGATCGCTGTTATGCGGCACGGCCCTGACGATGGAGCAGTTGGTGCTCTTTCGGGCTGTCCAGGGCTTGGGTGCGGGAGGCCTCCTCGCCCTGGCCTTCATCATGGTCGGCGACATGTTCTCGGTCCAACAGCGCGCGCGCATCCAGGGCCTGTTTAGCGGAGTGTGGGGTGTCAGCTCGATCGTCGGCCCGCTGATGGGCGGCTTCATCGTAGACAGGTTGACCTGGCCGTGGGTGTTCTTCCTGAACATCGTGCCCGGCATTCTGGCCGGCGCGATTGTGGCCCTGGCCTGGCGGGATCGCGCACGGGCGGGTGGCCGGCCATCGATTGATTTCGCCGGGGCCGGGTTGTTGACGGCGGTGACTATCATGGCGCTGCTGGGTCTGGAATGGCTTGGCCAGCCGGTGGGCTGGGGGCTGATGGGTGGCGCCATCATCAGCCTGGTTCTGCTGATCGTGGTGGAGCGGCGCGTCTCGAATCCCATTCTGCCGATCCATTTGTTCCGGCGCCGGCTATTCGCCGTCGGCGCGGGCCATGGCGTATTGGCCGGCTGGGCGATGTTTGGCAGCCTGTCGTTCATTCCACTGTTCGTACAAGCGGTGCTGGGCACATCCGCGACCGAGGCCGGCACCACGCTGGCGCCGATGATGTTCGGATGGGTGATCGCGAGCGTGATCGGCGGGCGATTGTTGTTGAGTGTGAGTTTCAGGCGATTGGCGGTGTTGGGCATGGCCACCCTTGTGGCGGGCTCTCTCCTCCTGTCACTGTTCGCCACGGCGCAACTGCCCATCATGATCTTCACGGCCATGATGGGAACGGGCATGGGCCTGTCGGTCCCGGCGTTTCTGATCGCGATCCAGAGCAGCGTGGGGCGATCCGATCTTGGCGCGGCGACGTCGACGCTCCAGTTCAGCCGGAGCATCGGCGGCGCCCTGGGCGTGAACGTGATGGGCGCCGCGCTGGCGAGCGGCCTTGCCCAGCGACTCTCCCAGGCGGGGCTCGATCCCGCGTCGGTTCATTTGGAGAGCCTGCTCGATCCGCTCACCCAGGCTTCCGCGAAAGTTGATGGCGCGCTCCGAATCGCGCTGGGGGGCGCGCTCCAGGGCATCTTCGTCATCGGCCTGATCGCGGCCATGGCCGGTCTGGCCGTCACCCTGCTTGCGCCGGGCGGCCGGGTGACGCAATTAAGCGCTCAGGACTCTCCAGTCGCCGGCCGCCCGGAGGCGCTCCGATCGGAATGACTCAAATGGCCGCCGATCTCTCCCCGGGACAAGTTCTGATCCTCAACTACCGCGACGCGCGGCGGCTTTTGACCATGCGCGAGTGGATGGATGGCCATGGCCGAGGGCGCGCTGACCGGAGCCAGCATCCTGGGCGAACTCGGCGAGCTGTTGATCGGCGCTTGCGCCGGCCGCCAGACGCGCGATGGTGTCACTCTGTTCAAGTCGCTGAGGATCGCGATCGAGGACCTGGCCAGCGCCCATTTTCTGTTCGAGCGGGCGCTCGCGACAGGAGCCGGCCAACGGGTTGAACTGGGTGGCACCCGCGTCGCCGACGGATCAAGCGACGTCGAATCGGCGGCCTGAACCCTCCGCGGCAGGATAGCCCGAGTCGATTCGCGCTGGGCATTCACATGGACACCTGCCCTTGGCTGGTTGATGGCGCCGCGAGGTCCCGTTCACGCTTCCCCTCGCCGCGGGCGGTATTGCAACGCCTCGGCCAATTGCGCTGCGCCGATCCGGTCAATCCCGGCCAGGTCGCTGATGGTGCGGGCCAGCTTCAGCACCCGGTGATAGGCGCGCGCGCTGAGATTGAGCTGGCTCATGGCCACCTTCATGAGGCCCGTGCCGGCCTCGTCCAGGACGCAATGAAGGCTCAGATCGTCCAGGCGCATGTCGGCGTTGCAATAGGCCCCCAGCGCGCCAGCCGACAGGAAACGGCGGCGCTGAATCTCGCGGGCCGCCTGCACCCGCGCCCGAACGGTCTCCGAGGACTCGCCAGGACGGTTGCCGCTGAGCTTCTCAAAGTTCACTCGTTGGACATCCAGGAAGATGTCGATCCGGTCGAGCAGCGGTCCTGATATCTTCCTCTGATACTGCTGCACGGCGGCCGGCGCGCAGGCGCATGCCTTGATCGCGTCTCCATGCCAGCCGCACTTGCACGGGTTCATCGCCGCGATCAATTGGAAACTCGCCGGAAACGTCAGCGATCCGGCGGCCCGGCTGATGGTGACCACCTTGTCCTCCATCGGCTGGCGGAGCACCTCGAGGGCGCGCGCTTCAAACTCAGGAAGTTCATCCAGAAACAGGACCCCGCGGTGGGCGAGGGACACCTCTCCGGGCCGGGGGAATTTTCCCCCGCCCACCAGGCCCGCATGCGAGATGGTGTGATGGGGCGCGCGAAAGGGGCGCGTCTTGATGAGCGGGGTATCCGACGGAAGCGCGTCCGCGACGCTGTAGATGCGGGTCGCCTCGAGCGCCTCATCCATGGTGAGGTCGGGCAGGATTCCCGGCAGTGCGCGGGCGAGGAGGGTTTTGCCCGCGCCCGGACTGCCCTTCATGATGGCGTTGTGGCCTCCCGCGGCCGCAATCTCGAGCGCCCGTTTGGCGACCTCTTGTCCTTTGATGTCGCGGAAGTCTGTGTTGACCCGCGGCGCGCAGTGGCCGGCCGAGCCCCCGAACTGTGGGGGCTGGGTGACTTCCAGCGCCTCTGAGCCATTCAGGGCGACCACAAGTTCGATCAAGGTGGTGGCAGCGATGACGTCAATCCCGCGGACGAGGGCGGCCTCGGGCGCGTCGCAGGCCGGCACGATCACCCGCCGGTAACCGCGCTCGCGGGCGAAGGCCGTCATGGGCAAGACCCCCCGCGCATGGCGGATCGTGCCATCGAGGGCGAGTTCGCCCACCACCAACGTCCCGGTGAGGGCTGAGGGGGTGAGCTGATCCGATGCGATGAGCAGCCCGAGGGCGATGGGCAGATCGTAAGCGGGGCCGACCTTCTTGAGGTCGGCCGGAGCGAGATTTACCGTGACCCGGTTATAGGGCCAGCGCAGGCCGCAATTACGAAATGCGCTCCGGATCCGCTCAGCGCTTTCTTTGACGGCCGCATCCGGCAGTCCGACCAGGGTGAAGTAGCTGATTCCGTGGGAGCTGTCGACCTCGACTTCGACCACGGTTCCGTCCAGCCCGATCACGGCGCATGAATCAATTTTCGCGAGCATCGCGGATGATTAAACCGCGATATGGGCGAAGTGGGCCTGACAGTTGGCTGACAGTGGAGACCTCTGACCGCTGACCGTGGTCAGCCTGCCAGAACGTATCGCTGCGCCAAGGTCGTGTATTCCGCGATCTGGGCTTGAATCCAGGCCTCGTTCTTGCCGAGCTCGCCGGCCAGCGCTCGAGCGACGGTGGGCGAGGCCTCGATGCTGGCCCGTGCGTCGAGGAAGAGCGACCGGGTGCGCCGGGCGAGGGCGTCCTCGACGGTGCGGGCCATCTCGCGCCGGGCCGCCCAGACCACCTCGCCGAGTTTGTAGGGCAGTTCAGGATGCAGACGCGCGTTCCACTCCGGCCGCTCGGCGCACAGCGCATAAACGGCCGCGCCATCCGAACCGTACACGTCGAGCGGGAAGGGCAGCGTGTCCCGGGTGGCGCCGTGCAGCGGCATCGACTCGGTCACGCTTGGGCGGGAATCGAGGCCAGCCGCGGCGGCGGCTTTGGAGACAACATCAGCGCCCATATGCCGATAGGTCGTCCACTTCCCGCCCGTGATGGTGACCAGGCCAGACGGTGCGATCAGAATCGTATGGTCACGCGACAGCGACTTGGTTTTCCCGTCGCCACCGGCCTTCACCAGAGGCCGCAGCCCGGCATAGACCGACTTGACGTCGGCGGGCCCTGGCGCGCGGCTCAGGTAGCGCTTCATGTGGGTGAACAGGAAATCAATTTCGTCCTCGAGGGGCAGGGGATCGAGATCGCGATTCTTGACTG
>JBKJQK010000335.1:0-9614 GCA_046594095.1 Anaerolineae bacterium
GATTTGGTGGGCTTTTCTATGGCAAGCGCGACAGAATCGCCGTCGCCAGTCTCCTTGCGGTTTCCAGGTCAACCGCGCTTCCGGACAAGGTCAAACCGTAGTCGCCCCGAAAGAACACCAGCAACCCGGCGTCCGGGCGGGCCGCGATTGTGATCCAGTTGGCCCGGTCGCCCAGGCTGGGGATGGGCGTAAACAAAGTCCCTGTCACAGTAGCTCCGCCCGAGACAGGAGCCGCGTCAAAGTTCGGATCGCGCGCGCGCGCCGCGGCCACCGAAATGATGACCAACAGGAGATTCTTGCGCGTTGCCAGGGCGTTCCAAATGCATGCGCCGCGGAATTCAGGTCGACTCGCGGATACGGCCGCGATGACGGCCGCCGACGTTTCGCGAGTGGCGGGAGCGCCAAGTGCCGTTTGAAGTTCCGCGGGGGTCAGGAGCGCATCACAATTGACGCTGGCCGCCGGCGTTACCCGCGCAATCGCGGCAGCGGTCTGGATCGCCCCCGGACTGTTGATCGTCGCCATGATGGCGGCGGCCTGGGTGGCCACCGCCGGTGACTGGGTCGGCCGTTCGGCGGCAGTTGGGCGGGTAGGCGAAGCCTCGGGAGACGGGCCAGGGGCCGCTGTCGGCGCGCTTGTGGGCGGCGCCAACGTGGGGACGGCCGTTGGAGCAATGGTCGCCGCCGGCGCCCCGCCGCCGCACGCGGCCAGCATCGTCGCGATGCCCAACGGCAAGAGCCGATTCATGAGACGGGTGACGATGTTCATTGGATGACTCCTGTGAATCTGAGAAAGGCGACTGGCATTCCTTTGCGCCGCGGAATCCAGCGTGGAGTCGCGCGACAAGTCGGAGGCGCATTGTATCCAGTCGACCCGCGCCGGATGATCCAGACTAAAATCAGCGCGTGAAATCACCTGCCCCTGACCCGGGCGACCCGCCTGTGCTCCCCCACCTCGAAATCGAAACAGGGCCAGGGCCAAGCGCCAGCGTGATCTGGCTGCACGGTCTCGGCGCGGACGGACACGACTTCGCCCCGATCGTGGCCGAGCTGGGCATGCCGCCCGGCACGCCCACCCGTTTCATCTTCCCCCACGCCCCGGAGCTACCGGTTACCTTGAATCTGGGCCAGACCATGCCCGCTTGGTACGACTTGTATTCGTTTGACTTCGATGGCCCCGACGACGAGGCCGGCCTGAAGCGCAGCCAGGCCGACGTAGAACGCTTCATCGACCGAGAGATCGGGCGCGGCGTTCCGGCCAACCGGATCGTGCTGGCCGGATTCTCACAGGGCGGCGCTCTCGCGGTGTATACGGGCGCTCGCTGCGAGCGGCCGCTGGCCGGGCTGATGCTGCTGTCTACGTATCTCCCCATGGCCGGCGCATTGGTTGCCGAGGCGAACCCGGCCAATCGCGACATTCCTATCTTCATCGCCCATGGGCGCCAGGACGATATGATCCCAATCGACTACGCCCGGGCCAGCCGGGACGCGCTGCGCCTCGCCGGTCACCCCGTTGAATGGCGCGAATACGACATGCCCCATGCAACCTGTTCCGACGAGGTCGACGACATCGGGGATTGGCTTCGACGCATCCTATGACGCAGAACACGCCACCGCCTCAGGCGGTTGCCACCTCCTCGAATTCCGGCGCCGGGTGCCTGCGGATCGGCGCCTTTCTCCTCGCCGGCGCGTGGATGACGGGCGTCTCGCTTCTCATCCCGCTCGGCCTGTGGGGCGGGCTGGACATCGCCATGGCCTCGGGTTCGAATGTCTCGCCGCTTGTGCCGTTCTTTGTCTCTCTCATTCACGCCGCGGCGCTGGCGTTGCCCATTGTTTCGCTCGCCCTTTTCTCGGGCCGCCACCGCATTCGCGACGGCTACCGGGCCTGGGCGGGCGTCGTCTTCTTCATGGGCCTGGCCAGTGTCGCCCGGCTCTGGCCAAAGGGCGCCACCCAGCCCGCGGCGCTTACCTTGATTGCGTTATGCGCGGCCGCGCTGCTTGCCTTGCGGGTGTTGTGGCCCGCCCAGCGCCCGACCCGAGGGCCAGGTGCGGTGGTCCTCGCCCTCGCCCTGGGCGCGCTCACCGCCTGGGCCTGGCTTCGCTGGGGGGCATTCGGGGCGGCCTTGGACACGATCCTGGCGGCCCTGTCTGCCGGGCTGCTTGCCCTCGCGGCGGCCGCCTGGTTCGATCGCACGCTGTACGCCTCCAATCCAGCCGGCGGACCGGCCCGCGGCCGGGAACTGCTATTTGAGGGCGCCGTGATCGGAACCGGCCTTCTGGCGCTTGGCGCCGGGACTGGCTTCGACGGCGCGCAGCTCCTTCTCATGCTGCCCATGGCCGGCCTGGGTGTCGTGGCCGCGGGCCTGTACCGGATGGGCGGCCCGCGCGCGATGGCCGCCTTGATCGCGCCGGCCATTGCCTTTCCGATGGCCCTGATTGATCCCGACGAGCTCACCCTGCTGCTCGGCGAACACGACCTGCTCAGCTTCATGCCCGCCGCGGTGGCGGCGGCCACCGCCAGCGCGCTCGTACTCAGTCTGGCGTTCGTCTTTGCCCGGCGGAGGCTGACCCAACCCCCGGCCGCGCTGGCCATTGTCGCAACCGCCCTCGTCTCGCTTGGATTGCTGGCCGTCTTTGCCCTCACGGGACGGCCCGGCGCATATGGCGAGCGCTTGTTTGTGATCCTGACGGACCAGGCTGATTTGCGGCCGGCCGCGGCCATCTCAAATCGCGATACCCGGATGCGTTTCGTTTTTGACACCCTGACGGCCCAGGCCGATCGCACCCAGGCGCCGTTACGTCAAACGCTCACCCAGCTCGGGGTCCCGCATACCCCGTACTACCTCGTCAACGCGATCGAGGTCGATGGCGGCCTGCCCATGCGCGCGTTCCTGCTTGCCCGGCCCGAGGTCGCCCGGGTGATCGACAGCCCGCGTCTCCGTCCGCTGCCCGAACCCGCCCCCGCGGAAATGGGGGCCGGCGTCCCGCCGGGGATTCCTCAATGGAATTTGACGTTGATCGGCGCGGACAAGGTCTGGCGCGACTTGAAGGTAACCGGGGCAGGCATCGTCGTGGGGCAATCGGATAGCGGCATCGACGGATCCCACCCGGCACTGCGCAACGCCTATCGCGGGCGAGGCGGGAAAGATGACTTCAACTGGTTCGATCCATGGAATCACAGCCGCAGCCCGGTTGACATCGGCGGCCACGGCACCCACACCCTCGGCAGCATTGTCGGGCGGGCGGCGGATCAGGTCGCCCCGGTCGGTGTCGCCCCCGACGCGGAGTGGTTCGGTTGCGTAAATCTGGCCCGCAACCTGGGCAATCCAGCACTGTATCTGGACTGCCTTCAATTCATGCTGGCCCCCTGGCCGCAGGCGGGTGACCCGTTCAAGGACGGCAACCCGAATCTCGGCGCGCACGTGATCAACAACTCCTGGGGCTGCCCGCCCGTGGAGGGGTGTGACCCCGATGCGCTTCGCCCGGCGGTGAGCGCGCTCCGGGCGGCGGGCGTGTTCGTGGTGGCCTCGGCCGGCAATGATGGCCCGCGCTGCGAGAGTGTCAAAGACCCGATTGCGATCTATGCAGATGCGTTTTCGGTGGCCGCGGTTGACAGCCGGGGCAATATCGCCGAGTTCAGCAGCCGGGGACCCGTCACGGTGGATGGCAGCGGGCGGGTGAAGCCCGACATCGCGGCCCCGGGCGTGGGTGTGCTCTCGACTTTGCCGGGCGGGACCTATGGGACAAACAGCGGGACTTCAATGGCCGGTCCGCACATCGCGGGTGTGGTCGCCCTGATGTGGTCGGCCCAGCCGAAACTGATCGGCAACATCGAAGGCACCGAGCGCATCCTGCGCGAGACCGCCCGCCCGGCATCGGCCCCCGGCCCGACCTGCGACGGGAAATCCGCGAATGTTTTCGGAGCCGGCCTCGTCGACGCCTTCGCGGCCGTGCAGGCCGCGCTGGCGTTCAAGTAGCTAGGTAACGGTCTTTCGCGCTTTGAACTCGGGCCGGTCCCATATCCGTGTATCAAGCGTGAGGGCCAGGATGTCGGCGGTCGCCGCGACATCCGCATAACGCAAATACAGCGGCGTAAAGCCAAACCGGAGAATATCCGGCGCCCGAAAGTCGCCAATCACGCCCTGCTGAATCAGGGCCTGCATGATGGCGTACCCCCCCGGATGAGAGAAGCTTACCTGGCTGCCGCGCAGGGAATGTTCACGGGGCGTGAGCAGGGTGAGGCCCTGCCCGGCGCAGCGCGCTTCGACGCGTTCGATGAAGAGATCGGTCATGGCCAGCGACTTAACCCGAAGCGCGTTCAGGTCGGCGTCAAGCATGGCATCGACGCCGCACTCGAGCGCAGTTAAGCTCAACACGTTGGGCGTGCCGCAGATGTAGCGGCTGATTCCCTCGGCCGGGACGTAGTCGGTGGTGAACGCGAACGGGTCGGCGTGCCCCAGCCAACCGGAGAGCGGCTGGCTGAAGCGGGCCTGATGGCGCGCCGCCACCATGATGAAGGCCGGCGCTCCCGGGCCACCGTTCAGATACTTATAGCCGCAGCCGATCGCCAGGTCGGCGTTCGCGCCGGTCAAATCGACCGGCAGCGCGCCCGCCGAATGGGCCAGGTCCCAGATCACCAGCGCGCCGCGCGCATGGGCCCTGGCCGTCAGCGCGGCCATGTCGTGCATCCTTCCGGTCTTGTAGTTCACATGGGTGAGCATCAACACCGCCGTGTCGTCATCGATGGCGTCCTCGATCTCATCGGGGGTCTTTAGCGCCAGCCGATGCCCGCCGCCCAATAATCCGATCAAGCCCTGGGCCATATACAGGTCGGTCGGGAAATTCTCCGGCTCGGACAGGATCACCCGGCGGCCCGGATTCAGGTTGAGGGCCGCCGAAAGGGCCTTGAATACGTTGATTGAGGTCGAATCAGCGCACACCGTCTCGCCGGGCTGCGCGCCAATCAAACGGCCGATCTTGTCACCTACCCGGGTCGGCATCTCCATCCAACCGGCGGTGTTCCAGCTTCGAATGAGGTCCTCCGCCCACTCGTGTTCGACCGCCCGCGCCACTCGCGCGGGCGCCGTGATTGGCATCGCGCCAAGCGAGTTCCCGTCAAGATAGATCAGGTTGTCGGGAACATGAAAGCGTTTGCGGAATCCAGCCAGCGGGTCGGCGGCGTCGAGCGCCCGGATTGGGTCGATGGATTGGATCATGGGGTGTTTGCGGATCAATGTCCGGCCATAGGCCGCGCCAGGCGCGACGGAATAAATCCAGCCCGGCAATTAGTCGGAGCCAACATCCCAGGCAAGGTCCTTGGCGCTGAAGCTGCGAAAGGCCAGCATGGTGTGGGTGCGGCGCACGCCTTCGATCCGAGATATCTGATCCGGAACTGCCTCCGCCAGCAGGTCGTAGTCGGCGACCCGCACGATCGCGATCACGTCAAAATCGCCGGTCACGCTGTAGACCTCGGAGACGTTGGGCGAATTCGCGATGGCCTGGGCGACGGCGGAGACTTTGTCAGCATCGGTCTGAATCATCACAAATGCGGTGAGCATAGGCCGATTGTAGCGCGGGAAAGCCCGCCAGGGGTCACTTGCCAAGCGCCGCAAGCGCCGCCCGAGCGCCCGGGTAGTTCGGGTTCTCCTTGAGGGCAGCCTCAAAATCCGCCCGAGCCTCAGCGGTTTTGGCCAGCGCGGCATAGGCCCGCCCACGCCAGTAGTGGCTTTCCTCCAGCCCGTTGGTCGTCGACAGGGTCTGCGATGCGAGCTGAATCAAGGTGGCGTACTCGCCCGCGTTGAAATACGCTTCGTAAGGACCAAACTGATACCACAGCATCCGCCACGGCAGCCGCAGTCCGCGCGCAGTGTCAAACGCCCGGGCCGCTCTGACCGGCTCGCCCATTTCGGCGAGGGTGGAGCCCGCGTTGAACCAGGCGAACTTGTCCTGCGGATTCGCAGCCAGGTCGGCCCGGGCGCTGGCCAGGGCCAGCTCGCGCATAGCCCGGTCATCGGCCCGAGCGCCCATCAGCCGGCGGGCCAGACCAGCCTGCTCAGGCTTCCAGAACACAATGGCCGTCCGGTTAAAGACCTTCCACATTGGATCAAACTCGGCGGCCGTCTCGCGCTGCTCTGGGCCATGGAAGCTGTCGTTGAAGATCAGCGTATTCCCGTCGTAGCCGATCATCAACAGGTAATGACCCATCTGATCGTCCGGCGGCAGGATAAACCAGCTCTCGACAATGACAGGCAGACCATTGCTGATGAGACCACGCAATAGGTCAAGATCCGCCCCAATCAGAATCCGCGCTCCGAAACCGAGCGTCTGCGCATACCCGGCCAACTCACCTGGCGAAACGTTCTTGTCATCCCGAAACGGGCGCACGACGGCGGCCACCTGGGCCTGGCTTTCCAGGCGCCCGAAATAGGATAACGTCATCGCCGCGGTAGCCGGGCCGCAGTTGTTGAAGGTCTGCTGCTCATATCGAACTCCCCGCAAGAGCGCCGCCCTCAGCGGCGAATACGTCGCCGTTGGCAGCGCAGGCGCCAGCGTCGCGGGCGGGCGCGGTGTGCGGATCGGTTGCTCCGTTGAAGGCGGCGTGACCGGGCTGGGTACCGTCGAGGCATCCGGTGTGGCGGTTCGCGGCGGCGCGATTGTGATTGGCTCATTCGGCGCTTCGGGTGTCGCCGTCGCGTCGAACACAGCCGCCAACGCCGCCGCATCCGGAATCACCGCCGGGGCAAAGTCGGTAGGCGCCGGCGGGCGGGGCGTAGGAGGATTCACAAATGCCTGCAGCCGCCCACAGGCTGTCAACGCCAACGCCAGCGCGAGACACGCAATTGGCGAAGCTCGCCCGCGCTTCCGGCGACCAGTTGAAATCCGAATGTTCACATGAAGAGTATAGAGGAGTCTGGCAAGCGCTGCCCCCCGCGCGCCACCCGGACGTCCTACCCGGGATCAGTGACATCGTTTGAGGCGAAAGTGACCTTCCCGTGCCGTTTTCGCGCAAGAACTGGCCGCCCGTCGACAATCGCGGAGGGCATTTGGGCCCCGCTTGTTCGCTTGCCAATTCTGACCGGCCGTGCTACCCTTGGTGATGGAGTGCGGTGGCCGACGACGCGCAATTCGCGCGGTTTGGAAACAGGAATCTGTGCTTCACGTTGATCCCCTTCTCACGAATCCCGGAGGCAATCATGTTTGACTGGAACGCAGTCCCCCAATGGATCTGGTATGTCATGATGGGCACGCTTGGCGCGCTCATCATGCTTGCTCTGGACATCTTAGTGATGGGCCGCTCGCGACGAGGCGAGATGAGCCGCAAGGTCACCGAATATGAGGAGCGAATCGCGCTGCTCGAAGGGGAAAAGGGCACGCTCAAGGGCTCAATCGATCTGGCGCAGGGCGACGCAGACCAACGGCTCAAACTGCTGGCCAGCCGCGAGAAAGAGGCCGTTGATATGGCTGCCAAGGTCAGCAGCCTGCGCGCTGAACTGGATGCCGGCGCCAAAGCCCGGGTCGCCTTCCAGAGTGACATGCAAACCAAAGATGGGCTGATCGCGGATTTGAAAGCCCAGCTTGGCAAGCTTCAGGCGGAACTGACCGCCGAAAAAGGCAGGGGCGCAAACTTCGCCGCTGAAATCGCAAAACTAACCGGCGCGGCCGGCGTTTCGGCTGCGCTCACCAAGGGACTGGAGGGCGACAGGGGTAAGTTGCAGGCCGACCTGGATGCGTCGCTAAAGGCCCGGGCCACTACGGATGCCGAGCTTGCCGGACTAAAGGCGCAGCTTGGGAAAGCGCAGGCTGATCTTGATGCAAGTGCGAAGGCCCGGTCTGGCATCGAAGCCGAGACCGGTGATTTGAAATCCAGGCTGGGCAATCTTGGCGCCGAACTCGACCGGACAAAAGCCGCCCATGGCGCCGTGTCCTCCGATATCGCCAGGTTCAGCGCCAGCGCGCTGGCTTCTGCCGCCCTGGTCAAGGGCCTCGAAGGCGACAAGAGCAAGACCGAAGCCGATCTCAGCGCGGCGCTGAAGGCGCGCGCCGCCGCAGAGGCCGAGCTCGCCGGGCTGCGCGCCGACGTCGATGCGACCAGAAAGGCTGCTCTGACATTCGAGGCCTCGGTCAAAGCAAAGGACACTGACGTGGCTGACACGCAAGCAAAACTAGCTGCCGTGCTCCACGAACGGGCAAACCTGGAGGCCGGCTTGCTCGCGCGCGATGCGGAGTTGGGCGATATCAAAGTGAAGCTTGGCGGACTTCAGGCGGATCTGGACAAGACGAAGGCCACGCACGCCAGTGCTGCAGCCGACGTCGCCAAATTCAGCGCCGGGGCAGCCGCTTCGGCCACGCTCCTCACGTCAATCAAGGACGAAAGTTCTGGCGTCAAGGCCCAACTCGGCGGCCTGCAGGTCGCGCTCGATGCCGCCGCAAAAGAGAAAGCCGAACTGGCCGCCAAACTGAAGGTCGCCGCCGATGATGCGGCGATGCTCCGGGTCAAGCTCGACGCCGCAACGGCCGCGAGCGCCAAGGCGGCGCCAGTTGAAGCGCTGGACGCCCTGAGAATTCGCTTGAGCGAGGCCGAGAGCGCTCTCGCGGAGGCGACTGCGGCCCAGGCGCGCGCCGAGATTCAAGCGCAAACGGCCGCCGCGGATGCGGCAATGTGGCGGACTAAAGAGGGCGACCTCTCGCTCAAGCTGGAGACCGACGCGGCGGTAGGCGCCAAATTATCTGACGACGCCGATGAGGCTTCCGCCCTGCTCGGCACCGCTTTGGCCGATGCCGGGATGTGGCGCACTAAATTTGCCGACTCCGCCGACGCCGCCGCCGAACTTGAGGAAGTGGGCCACGAATCCACGGCCCAGATGCGGACGGCGCTGGCCGACGCTGCGATGTGGCGGACGAAATACGACGAGACGGCCTCAATGGCGGCAAGCCTTCAAGAGTCCGGGGATGAGATCAATGCTCAGTTGGGCACCGCGCTGGCCGATGCGGCCATGTGGCGGACCCGCTCGGATGACTTGGCCGCCCACGGCGCGCTCCTGGAGGAGTCCAGCAACGAAGCTCATGGCGGGCTTCAGACCGCTCTGGCTGACGCCGCAATGTGGCGCACCCGATATGACGACGCCGCCACCGAGAAGTCCGGCCTCGAATCCGACCGAAACGAAGCCGGCGCCCGATATCAGACGGCTATGGCCGACGCAGCCATGTGGCGCACTCGAAACGAAGAAACCGAGGCGGCCAAGGCGACCTATGAGAGCGATATCGCCGAGACCGCCGCGCGATATCAGACGGCCATGGCCGACGCAGCCATGTGGCGCACTCGAAACGAAGAAACCGAGGCCGCCAAGGCGACCTACGAGAGCGATATCGCCGAGACCGCCGCGCGATATCAAACGGCCATGGCCGATGCCGCAATGTGGCGGACAAAGCATGACGAAGTCACGGCAGCTGAAGGCGTGCCGGCCCCAGGCGCCGCGGCGGCGCCTGCCAGTCTCATGGCCGCGGGCGCGGCGGATGCCTCGGCCCGCGACCTGGACGCGATCGCGCTTAAATACGACGCGCTCAAGGCGGAGTTCAACAAGGTGAACGAGGATCGGTCGCGGCTGGGCCACGAACTT
>JBKJQK010000336.1:0-4507 GCA_046594095.1 Anaerolineae bacterium
TAGAAGTTGTTGGCCGGGTCGCCCTGCAATTTGACGTTGGTCAGGTTGAACTTGAGCGGGCCCATGTTTCCGATAAACGAGGCGATCCCGCCGTCGAAGTAGGGCTTGTGGACGGTCTGGCCGTCGACGGTCGCGGTCACGACGCCCATCCGCATCTCGGTGGTGATGGGGCTGGTGCTGGTGAGGTAGTCGCCGAAATCGAGGGTGGTCTTGATCTTGAGCAGGACTTCGCCGCCCTGGTACTCGATTCCGAGCGTATTCTGCTTGAGTTTGACCGCATCGCCGAGGGTCAGATCGCGCAGGGTGACGGTCGTGCCCTTGATGCTCCACGTGCGGTCCTTGTACTTCAGGCCGTTGAACTTGGCGATGAGGCCCGGTTTGGGCGGGGCGGGGTCGGTCAGCATGGCCAGGTCCGGGTTCTTGTCAGCCATCAGCTCAACCGACTCGGCTTCGAACTCGCCTTTGGCCAGGGTGATGTTGCTGAGGTCGAGGGTGGCCGGCCCGACCTTGGGGCTGAAATCGCTGAGCCCGCCGGTCAGAAGATCGGTCTCGGAGAAGACCGCCCGCAACCCAAGCCGAAGGTCGTCGGCCGGGTTGCCATTGACCGAAAAGGTGATCGGGATCGTCGCGGTGAAGCGCCCGGCGTAGAGATCAAGCGTCATGCTGAGCTGATCGCGAATATTCAGCTCGTGGCCCCAAAAGTTGGTGCTCGTGCCGGCGATGTCGGCCCAGAAAAGATCGAAGGTGCTTCCGATCGGGCCATCGAGGTGATCGTGCAACTCGGGCGCGGTGTTGGCGATCTTGCCCTTGACGACGTCCCACTCCAACAGGTCGCTGCGCGAGACCGGGCCATCGATCGGATCGACAAGATAGCCTGATCCAACCATGTACTCGCCGAATAGGTCGAACTGCTCCTGGAAGCCAACCTGCCCGACCACAATCGCGGTCTTCCGCCCGAGCAGCGGAATTGTGCCATAGGTCAGTGATGCCGCAACGGCGCCGCCTGGATTCGCGATGTGGACGATGGGCACCTGGTTGGGTTCGAGGCCGATGGTCACGTTGCCAACGGCGGTGAACGATCCAATCTCGCCCGCGTCATCGACCACGGTGTCGCCGCACACGCTCCATAGGTCGGTGGTGCCGGACGGTGAAAGCAACCGACATGCGCGCTGAGGCGCCTTTGGCGCGCTCAAACCAGGCGCCGACACTGCGGTCGCCAGAACTGTCATGGCGGCAATTCCTGAAAATAGCGCGAGAAAGAGCGGGGCGATCTCAACAATTCGCTTCGAGGGGGTCGGTTTCATGCTTGCTCCACGGTTTGAGGCTCGGGCGCCGCGTTGGCGCTATGTCGGGCGATGGAATTCACCGGATCTGACTGAGACTCGGTCCAGGCGACGAGCGCGGCAAGCGCCCGGGCGGCGTCCAGCTCAGCGTGTTGCGCATGGGCCAGGACCGCCGTCAGCCGATTCACGGCGGCTACCGCCGCGTCCCAGGCAGCCAGGCCCTGTCCAAGATCAGTTGAGCCGCGTTGCATGGCCTCGCGCAGCTCGATCTGGGCCGCCAGAAATACCTGGGTCATCCGTTCTGATTCCACGGTGCGACAATACGCGCTCGCCGGTACAAACGTCGGTACAAGACTCGGAACCCAGATGTCGCCCAAGGTCCATCCTTCCTCCGATCCCGGCCGGGACGCCCGGGCCAGCGCCTTTGCGCGCGCCCTGGCGGACGGTCTTCGCGCGCACAAGATCTCGCACCGGTCCCTGGCGGAGGCCGCCGGCGTCAGTGTTCACACCGTTGCCTCCTGGACGCGAACCGACGGGCCCAAAATTCCGGCCGCCGACACGCTCCGCCAGATCGTCTTCTTTCTCGAGCACTGCCAGCGCGGCGCGGGGCGCGCCGTGGAAGCGGCCGCCCTGGGCCCGGGCAATGCCGCGGCGACAGAACCCATGGATGGGCGATCCGCGCTTACCGCCGGCGCGCGCGCGCTGGCCACAACCTTTGTCGGACGCGACGCGCTGGTGGAGGAGATCTTCCGGACGGTTCAGTTCCACCGCCTGGTCACCCTGACCGGCCCCGGGGGGGTGGGCAAGACCCGCCTGTCAGCCCAGGTAGCCTCGCTGGCTGTCATCGCCTTCGATGACGGCGCGACGATGGTTGAACTCGCGCCGCTGGGCTCGCCCGGATTGGTGCCGATGGCGCTGGCGGCCGCGCTGAATGTCCGGGTGCCCGCCAGCGCAGACGCCCTGGCGGCCATCGCCCGGCAGTACGATAGCGCGGGCGCGCTGATCGTGCTCGACAACTGCGAGCACGTGCTCGAAGCCTGCCGGACTTCCGTCGAGAAGCTCATCCAGCTATGTCCCGGGCTGCGCTTCCTGGCGACGAGCCGCGAGCCGCTTCGCGTTCCGGGCGAGATCGTTGTGCGCGTCCCGCAGCTCGGGCTGCCCGTAGCCGGCGAGTCGCTCACCCGCGAGTCGTTGTTGCGCAGCGACGCGGCCCGGCTGTTTGTCACCCGGGCCATGAACGCCCGGGGAGGGTTCAAGCTCGACAGCGCCCAGACCGCCCTGGTGGCCGACATCGTGCGCAAGCTGGACGGGCTGCCTCTGGCCATCGAGCTCGCGGCCGCAAGCGCCGGTGTGATGGATTTGACGGAGATTGCGGCCCGTCTTGAACAGCGACTCAGCCTGCCGGCCGGGGGTGCGGAGAACCATCACCGGACGCTCCGGGCAACGATGGACTGGAGTTACGATCTTCTTGAAAAGCCACAACAGGTTGTGTTTGCCAGTCTGGCGGTCTTTCGGGGCGGTTGGACGCTGGAGGCGGCCGAGAGTGTCATCAACTCCCGCCGGGCGCTGACCCGGGCGTCGGCCGCGGAGCTGCTCACCCGGCTATTCGAGAAGTCGTTGATCTCGGTTGAATCCACCGAATCGGGCGTGCGCTACAGCATGCTCGAAACGGTCCGCGAGTACGCCCTGGACCGCCTGGGCGAAGCGATCTGGGCGCCCGAGACCCGCCGGCGCCATGCGGAGTGGTGCCTGACCCTGGCCGAGGCCGCCGACGAAGCGCTCAAGACCCGCGAGCAGCTCGCCTGGCTGACCCGCCTGGACGCTGAGCACGCCAATATCCGCGCGGCCCTGAATTGGGCGATCAACGAGGCCCGGGACGCCGAAATCGCGGCCCGGCTCATTGGGGCCAAGCGGGTATTCTGGCAGCGGCGCGGTCACTTCCGCGAGGGCGCCGAAGTCACGTCCCGGGCCCTGGCCCTCGCCGGCGTCGGCGCGCTCGCGCCCCTGGTTCGCGGCGGGCTGTTGTTGTGCGCGGGCATGTGCGCGTTCTTCCAGGCCCGCTATCGCGACGCGCGGGCGAGCCTCGAAGCGGCGCTGGACGCATTTGGAAAGGCGGGCAATCTCAGCGGCCAGGCCAACGCCTTGATCGGCCTGGCCCAGATCGCGATGTATCACGATGAGTATGGGCTGGCCGAGACCTATGCCCAACAGGCGCTGGGGCATTGGACCGCGGTGGGCGACAAGTGGGGGATCGCAACCGCCCACTCCACCCGCGGCTACGCGGTCGGGCGGATGGCGTCAACGGATGCAAACACGGCCGCGATGGGCGAGGCGTTCATCCGGGCGGTCGAGGGCTTTGAAGCCTGCGGCGACCGCTTCGGTCTGGGCGCGGCATTGAACGGTCTGGGCGGCGCCGCGTTGCACACGGAGAGCTACGCCGAAGCCGAGGGCTATTACCAACGCAGCATCCGCATCCATCGCGAGCTTGAGGACGAGGAGTGGGTGAGTCGCGGCTTGAACAATCTGGGGATCTGCGCCCGCGGCCGGGGCGATATCCCGCGTGCCCTGGCCTATTTTGAGGAAGCGTTGGAGATCCGCCAGCGAATTGGGGCCCTGTTCGGGATCGCCACGCTGCAATACAACATCGGGGACGCGGTCGCGGCGTTGGGCGACCACGCCCAGGCGCTCATCCGGATGCGCGAGAGTGTGCGCCTGAACCTGGGCTACAACGACCTGCACGGGATGGCTCAGGCGCTGGCCGGCATCGCCGCGATCTGGCTGGATGAGGGTGAGCGGCCGGGGGAAGCGGCCCGGCTTTTGGCCTTCTCGGCGCCGCATCTGGGCTACCCGGGTCCAATCGCGGGCGGGAGCGAGCACCTGGAGCTCGAGGACCGCATCGCGCATGCCCGGGCGGCCGTGGGCGAGGCAAACTGGGCCCGCGAATGGGCCGCCGGCGCAACCATGGACGCCGCGGCGGCCGCCACGCTGGCGTTCCCCTAAACCCACGTCAGCGCGCGATCAGGGGCAGCATCACCCGAGTCAGGTAGCTCAGCCGCTCGATGGAGCCCTTGTCGCACCGCACCGTCACCCCGCCATTGACCGGACGGAAGAAGCCGCGCTGATCGGTGGTCAGGAAGCCCCCGGCTGGATCCTCGCACCCGGCTGGATCGCCGGAGTCAATGAGGGAACTCCCGGCGTTGGGCATGTGGCTCAGGGTCGGGCCG
>JBKJQK010000371.1:0-2786 GCA_046594095.1 Anaerolineae bacterium
GGCCAGCACAAACCTGAACAAGCAGGACATCGAGCGAATGGTCCAGGAAGCAGCCCGCAATGCGACCGCCGATACCCGCCGCAAGGATGTGGCCGAGGCGCGCAACATCGCCGACAACACCATCTACGCCGCGGAGAAGTCCCTCAAGGAACTCGGCGAGAAGGTCAGCGGCGCCGACCGCGGCGCGATCGAAGGTCAGATCAACGACATGCGCGATGCGATCAAGACCGATGATCTCGAGCGCATCCGGAAGGGCAACGACGCGCTCCAGAGCGCCAGCGCCGCGATCTACAAGGCCGGCCTGCCTGAGTCGCCCGAGCCGCCGGAGCAGAAGGACGACGGCGTGGTCGAGGGCGAGTTCCGAAAGGTGTAGCTAGGCGTTTGGCCGCGTTGCCGGTCGCTTAACAGACGAACGAAGAACGGAAGTGACCTGAGCAGCTACCAGAACTCAGTGATTCGCCAGCAATTCCTTCATGCGCTCCATGGCCGGCACGGTCCCGTAAATCGCGGGGTCGATGCCGGCCATGACGGCCGTGTAATAGCTGCACCAGTCGCCATAAGCCACGAGCGAAAATGCCTGGGCAAGGGACGACTGGCCGCGCGCCCGGACGCTGTCGATATTCAATCCCGACTCTAGCATGAGCTGAGCGGTCAACTGGTGGCGCAGCGCGATTCGGGGATGTTCGTTTAGGCCCCGCAGGCTGACGATCATGGCATTCGGCCAGCGCTCGCCAAGTGTGTCCAGGATCATCATCGCGCCATGGTTGAACTCGGGGAGTTGTTCCCACAGCGCGACAATCTTGGCCGTGCTGTTCAGTTGGATCTTCCACCAGCGTGCCACCGCCTCGAAGGGGTCGGCGGCGAGCAGGATCGGCAGCCGGGTCATGAACTGACCTGCGAGGCGCTTGCAGCTATTCCGGCTGACCGGCGCGGACGGCCCCAGCATCCGGTTGGCCTCCTCGACCACCGCGCACGCCTCTTCAGCCTCGCCAGAGGGATCGGGTAGCAGCCCCAGGGCCGCCAACGCCCCGAGCACGCCCATCGCTGCCATTCCCGTCGTCGCCGACACCCGCCCGCCGGGCGCAACACTGGCAAGGGGCAGGCCCAGTTCAGCCGCGCGCGCCGCGATGCTGCCGCCATTGCAAATCGCAATCACCCGGCAGCCGCGCCGGGCCGCCTCCTCGAAGCACGACACCGCCTCCTCGCTATTCCCCGAATGTGACACCACCATCACGACGTCGGCGGCGTGGCGCGCAACGGGCGGCAGGTCGTAGCCGCGCACAACGGACACGGGTACGTCAAGAACTCCCGCGTAGGCGGCCAGGGTGATCTCGGCCCCGATGGCCGAGTCGCCCATCCCGGCAACGGTCAGGCTGCGGACCGGCGCCGCGCCGAGCTTTAGCCCGCGCCTGGCCGCCCAGGCGGCCTGCATCTGGCGCGGCACATCGAGAATGCAGTCGCGGATGCCGGTCGGGTCGGTCTGTTCGTAAGTCTCGGGAAGATCCAGGTTCAGCATGTTATTTCAGCAGCGCGATCAGCCGTTCGGGGAAGTCAGTGTTAATCGCATCGACATTAAGCGCGATCATGCGCTTGAGTTGATCGGGCTCGTTGATCGTCCACGGTTGCGCAGACAGACCGCGGTTGCGCGCCCCGGCCATGAACTGGGGGGTCAGGATCGTCAGGCTGCCAAAGGTCTCGGGCACTTGCAGCGACTGAAACTTCGGAGTGTAGGCGTAGGTCAGGCCGACCGTATTTAAGGCGAAGAACAAAGTCACCTCGTCCTGGGTGGCGCTGGTGGCGACCTCGGGGCACTCCGCCCGAAAGGCGTCCATATTGGCCTGGGCGAAGCTGCTCACCAGGACCTTATCCTGCATCCCGAATTTGCGGATCATGGCGCAGAACGGTTTGGCAATATCCGGCGGGGTCTGCTTGATCTCGATCCCAAAGCGTTTGTCGGGCCAGCGCTGAAAGAGCGATTCGAGCGTCGGGACCGCCAGTCCCTGCCCGCGAAAGGGGAAGGTATTGCCCCCATCGAGGCTGAAGCGATAGCCCGCGTCAAGGCGCTGCAGGTCGGCGAGGGTCAAGTCGCGGATCGCCCCCGTGCCGTTGGTCGTGCGATCGGCCGTTTGATCGTGCATCAACACGAGCGCGCCATCCTTCGTGATGTGCATGTCGGTGTCGAGGACCTCGGCGCCCAGCGCGGCCGAGCGCTCAAACCCCAACATCGTGTTGCTCGGCCAGACCCCCTCTCCGCCCTGGTGGGCGAAGACCAGAATCGTCCGGTCGCCGGGGCGCCGGGCGAACCAGGGATGCGGGGCGGCCGCGCGGGCGGTCAGCGCGAAGCCGGCATAGACAAGCCCGAGCGCGCCCGCGACAACGAGCAGAACACGCGGCCAGCGGCGGCGGCGCGGCGGTTGGGTCTGGGTGGCCATCATCCCGATTGTACGAGGGGCCGGCGCAATGTGGGTCGTTACCCGCAACTCGTGTCGAGCCACGCCGTGTTGTCCGCCAGAACGCGGGTCGCCAGCCACTGACTGAAGTGAAAGGCGCGCCAGTCTGTCGCATCCCATTTGGCGGCCGAAGCGCGCATGGCCGAGCGCAACGCGCAGGCGTCCGTCTTGGGCAGACCAGGCATGGCGGCCAGCAACGCCGGATAGGCGTCCGCGCTCAGTCGGGCGACATAGGAAGTGTCGAAGGCATCCGATGCTTCGGCTGGAATGCGCGCCGCGGATTGACCGGGCTTGGGTGACGCTTGCTGAACCTTGAGCAACGAGCGGGCGGCATTC
>JBKJQK010000527.1:0-15385 GCA_046594095.1 Anaerolineae bacterium
GCCTCATCCGGCGCGCGCTGAATGACGGGGGGCGCGGTTTCCGCCGCCGGTCGGGCGAGCAGCAGATCGGCCGGCGGGCGACTCTCTGGCCGGACCGGGATCGACGTGGCGGACCGGGGCGCCTCTTCCGGCGATCGCTGAATGACGGGGGGCGCGGATTCCACACTCGGGGTCCGCCGAAGGGCGTTGGCAGGCGTGCTGGGGCCCGTCGCCTCGGCGCGCGGCCGCAGTTCAGGCGTGTCTGGTTCGGGCTGTCGCGGGGGCAAAGCGACTGGTTCGGGTTGCCGCGCCGGCCGGGTGTCGGCTACCTGGCGCTGAATCGGCCCGCGCGGTGGTCGCGAAGGCGAAGTCCGAACCGGGCTCAATAGGCGCCGGGCAACGTTCACGACCCGATTGATAATCGAGGGCGCGGGCAGACGCGGCCGCGGCTCTGCCGCGGGGGGCAGCGCAGGCGCATTCCTGCCCGGCGGCTCAGACGCCTGGCCGCGCTCCGGCTCGTGCTGAACCGGTGGAACTCCGACAGGCGGGCCAGGACGCGGCCGGGCGAGAGGCAGGTCGGCCTCGGAATCTGCGGTGGGCTTCCGCTGAAGCATCGGGCCAGACCGGTCATCGAGCCGGGCCATGTCGGAGCCGGTATTGTCCGGCGCTACCGGCTGGCCCACCGGCTGCCTTTGGATGACGGCGGGCACGGTCGGATCGCTGGCGCGTGTCGGGTCCGGTTGACTGTCGCGCAAATCGGACGGCGCGGCGGTCTGGACGGGTTGGGGCGTCGGCCGTTGCGGCAGACCGACGGGGGCGTCCGCCCGCCTTTGGAGACGCGGTCGGGTTGGCGCCGGCCTGGCAGGCGTCTTTAGCGCCGCGGGCTTTGGCGGGGCCGATGGAAGCGCTTGAAGCGGTGAAATGGCGGCGGGCTCTGCGGCGCGAAGCTCGGACCGCCGAACAAGCGGCAAGTCATCCCCCGGAGCCGGGGGAGCCCTCAAGAACTCCGGCGTGCCGGGCTCGGGAAGATCCTGGCCAAAATCCTCCGAGGGCGGCGTGAAGTTCTGAGGGACCACTTCCTCGACTCTGGCAAAACGGCGAATCGCCCGCGGGCTCGGGGTAATGGGAGGCGGGGCATCCGCGACTGGGGCGACCGGCGCAATTGCCGGCGAGACGGGCGGAATTTCGCGCGCGACGGGGGCAGGCGAAGCCGGTTTCGGTGGCGCCGCGGCTCTGGCGCGGGCCTCAGGGCTGGGACCGCGCTGAAATGTCTCAATCACACGCCGGGATGGGTCAGCCGGCGCGCGTTGGAGCGTTGCCTCGGTATCCCGGCCAGGGTTGGTTGCCGCCTTGAGCGCGTTGGTGAAGGGGCTTGCGTTGGCCGCCAGCTCCGGTCGCAATTCGGCCAACCGCTGAAGCGCCTCGGTGGCTGAGAGAACCGGGCCGGAATTTTTGCTGTCGGGCGCGCGCTGATTGGCGCCCGCCTCGCCGCCGTTCGACAACGGCAAAGACCCCCCTGCCATCCGCTGGGGCGCGGCGGCCGCAGCGCTTTCGTCAGAAGACTCGTATTTGCGCGACACTTCCGAAAGCGGATTGCGCTGCGCCACGCCGGCGCTGAAGCGAGCGGCTCCCATTGGCGCGACGCCGCCGAATGGCATTTCTTCTTCGACGTTCGCGGCGCCGCGGCTGAAGACCCGGCGCACGATGCGCTGAGCGAACTGAGCCTCTCGCGACAGCGGTTTTCCAGCGAGATCCCGGCGGGTCCAGCGCGAGAGCCCGCGCTCGGCCCGCGCATGGCGCGCGAGGACACGCCGGCCAAAACTGAGGGCCGGCGCGCCTTCCGGAGCGGGCAGAATGGACTCGGTCATTGCGATGGCGCGGCCCCGGCAGCCGGAGCGTCTTTACCGTCGTCGGCAAGCTTGGCCAGATTCGCCTTGGCTTTGGCGGCATCGGCGGCGCGGGCTTCCTCCAGGGCTTTGGCTTCCTTCTGGGCGGCCGCATTTTCGGCCGCCAGCGCCTCCATCTTTTTCAAAGCGTCCTCGGCGGCCGCAGCCCGGGCTGCGGCGGCGTCCTTTTCGGCCGCCAGGGCGGACGTTCGCTCGGCGGCAAGCGCGGCCGTGCCGGCTGCCGTCGATGCATACGCCGCATCGCGAAGCCCCGCGCCGATTGGCAGGCCTTCAACTGCGCTGAGTTCCATGCCGTGATGGACGAGCTCGATGCTTTCCCAGGCAATCTCCATGGTCGAGGCGTTCAGATCAATCAGCGACCATTTGACCGGAAACGCGTCATAGATGTCCCACTGTTTGACCTTCATGAAATCAGCATTGCCAATGATGACGGACAGGTTCTTGCGCTCGACACGACCGTCGTACATCCCCTTGCGGAACCAGTCCCAGAGATCGCGGTCATAGGTCAATCCCCGCTTGAGGGTGAGGTTCGGGAATGGCTTCATCTTGCCCGGCCGGATTGCCACGAAATCGTTGACGCCGCCCTCGGGAATGGCGTAGGTATCGCGTTCCATGGAGAGCCCGCCGCATTCGAGGAACTCGCCCACAAGGACGCCCTGAATCTCCAGGTAGAACTTGAAGGTTTGAGCGACAGAGCGTATGCGCTCCTGAAAGCCGGATTGAAGAGAACTACGCAGATATGTCATGTCGATATTCCCCGCTAAAACCGGGCAGCGCGCTCCCCATCGATCACAGCCTCGCGGCGCATCAGCCGCACAATGTGTTCGGCAAGCGCCGGCAAGTCAATCTCCTTTTCCTTTTCCTTTTTCTCGGTATCGTCGCCGCTTCCCCCAGACGCCGCTTCGGACCCCGGAGGCGCCGAATGATTGAATTCGATGCTCTCCCAGGCCACCTGCGTGGTTGCGGTATCCACGTCCGCAAACGACCACTTGAGCGGGAAGACGTCATAGAAATCCCATCGAATCAAGTCGGGCGAATCAACGGTGCTGATCACAACCGAGACATTCTTGCGCTCGACCCGCCCGTCAAAGCGGCCGCGCATGCACCAATCGATCAGATCGCGATCGTAGGTCACCCCCCGCTTGAGGGTGATATTGCTGTAGGTCACCTTGCCGGGTTTGCGATGGACGAAATCATTGACGCCGCCCTCCGGCAGATCGATGACCTCTCGCTCCATGCTCAAACCGCCACACTCAAGGAACTCGCCGACCGTGACGCCCTGAATTTCCAGGTAGAACTTGTGCGACGGCGCGACAGCGCGAATACGCCCCATGAAACCGGCGGATGGCGCGACGGGCGGAAGCGTCATCGGATTTGCGCGCCCGGCGCGCGCTCAGGCCCGCGCGTGACGCGCCACCGCTGCCAGGACGCGCTGATTGAGCGCCAGGGATCCATCTGCTGTCCAAAACATCCCGTCGCCACGCTTTTCGCACTCCATCCTGCGTTCCGCGCCCCAGCACGGGGCGCCGACGCTACGCTTCATTCAGCCTGCGATTGATGTTCGCCACTTGATCCACCCATTCGCGCCGGTCGACATGCTCGAGACCGAGAATGTCTTCGCGGGGCCAATGAAAGTGATAGGCGATGTAGGCTACCTCCTCGCGCAAGCGATCCAAGGGGTAGCCTATGACCCCCCCAGTTCAGTCAAATCCACCTCGTGATCGGTCTGGCAGTTCGGGCACGTCACCGTAACCGTGGTCTTGCCCGTCTCATTGATGGACAGATACAGCGACTGCAGAAAGGCCAGGTCGGCGGCGAAGAGATTCTCGATGATGGTCGTGCTCACGGCCTGCAGCGATCCAAGGCGGGTCACGACCCGCGACAGGAGCACGATCGCCAGGTAGGCCTGGTTGGACCGCACCCGCGCATCGCGGAGGGGGATGATCTCGTCCATCGCCGTCGCCATCCGCATGACGCCCTGCTTGTGCAGCGCGCCATTCGGATCCAGATAGCCGACCGGGAGGGTGAATTCAAACTCGGTTTGCATGGGCGGTCAGCGCAAATTGGGGGCAGCGCTCTGGCGCCGCCCCCAATTCAAACGCCGGTTTACTTCGTGCGGCGCATGCCCTCATGGACAAGCGTCATTTCCTCGACACCGACTTCCGTGCTGTCGGCCCGCAGATTCGGCCCGGACACTTTGGACGGCCAGGCCTGGTCAAAGGTCCATTCCGCGGCGTCGCTGTAGTCGCGGTCCTTCATCTTGATCGTGCAATTGAGGCGGGCGTCCTTCATCTTGCCCAGCTCCACGAGTTTGCGCCACTCGTAGATGGCCAGCGAGTTGGTGATGCCGCGCTTCAGCGTCACGTCGTTCCACTTCAGCCGGCCCGGGATTTTCTGAATCACTTCAACGCCGTTCTTGTCCAGCGTCTTGTGCTCGATGATTTCGGTCTCCGACCCAATGCCATCGATTTCGCTGAAGTAACCAACGGGGAGTTTGTTGACTTCCAGCACAAATTGCCAGCCAACAAGGGGATCGGATTCGCGTGTTGCTTTTGCCATGGATCTATTACCTCCAAACGTTCACTCGTTATTCGGAGCCTGGGCCGCCCCACTGGCTGATACGGAAGATTACAAACTCGGCCGGCTTGACGGGCGCCATGCCAATCTCGACGATCATCTGGCCCCGGTCACGGACATCGCTCGGGTTCGTTTCGTCGTCGCACTTGACAAAAAAGGCGCTATCCGGCGAAAGGCCGAACAAGGCGCCGTCGCGCCATACGCCGGTCAGGAAGGACGTGACATCGCGCCGGACCGAACTCCACAGGCGCGGATCGTTCGGCTCGAACACCACCCACTGGGTGCCGCGCTCGATTGACTTCTCGACATAGTTGAACAGACGGCGCACGTTGATGTAGCGCCAGGCGGGATTGCTCGACAGAGTCCGGGCGCCCCACACGCGGATGCCCATACCCGGGAACGAGCGAATGCAGTTCACGCCAATCGGGTTCAGGGTGTCCTGCTCGCCCTTCGTCACCCCATACGCCAGCCCGATCGCGCCGCGAACCACTTCATTCGCGGGCGCCTTGTGAACGCCGCGGGTGTTGTCGTTGCGCGCCCACACGCCAGCCACGTGGCCGGACGGCGGGATCATGACCGGCCGGTTTGTGGCCGGGTCCATGACCTCGATCCACGGGTAATACAGCGCGGCGTAGCTGCTGTCATAGCCGGCCGTGTCCATGCGCCACTTCTTGACCGCCTGTGGGTTCATGTTAGGCGGCGCATCGAGAATCGCGACCCGGTCCTGCATGCGCTCGCAGTGGGCGATGATCATCGTCTGGACGGCCTTGACCATCGTCAGGTCAAGTTTCTGGCCGGGCATCGTCGTCATCAGATCCGGCGTCACGACCATGGTGATGTCATCGACGGCCTCGAGGCCTTCGACGCCAGTGCGCTCGGTCACTTCGCCCTTGAAATCGGTCATCAGGGCCGGGACCATCGCGCGGCTGTCGAGCGACAGCGTCTGCTGCTGGTCGCGCGGGGTCAGCTTGGCGATTTCGCCACCCGCGCCTTCGGCCGGCATCAGGTCGATGAGTTGAGACATGCGGTTGTCCCTGAAGGCAACCACCGTCTGCTTGCCGCCCTCTTCGCGCTCGACTTCGCGAATGCTGACATCGCGAAGCGTTTCAAGGTTGGACCAGCCGCCCGCGCCCCGATCCCGCTCAACGATCACATTGAAGGTTTGCGCCCCGGTTGACGCATCCGCGGCCGCCTCGGCTTCCTTGGCGCCCTTGGCCTTCTTGTCGGCCGGAGCCGCGCCACTGACGACGCCCGGCTCAATCCGGACGCGCAGCTTCATCCCGTCCAGGCCGGCAATCTTTGCCCGGGCCACGAGGGCGGGCTTGCCTTCGGCGTTCAGCAACACCGCCTGGGCGCGCGGAATCGACTTGACGCTCAACACATAGCAGCGGCTGCCACCATTCTGAAAGTAGCCATAAACGGCCATCGGGGTCCGGGCGCCATCGACAAAACCACCGAAGGACTCAACATATTGGGACCAATTGGTTACGAGAATCGGCAGACCCGCGAGGTCTTTGACCACTGTTTCGCCGTCCAGTTTCTGGACCGACGAGGATTTCTCAGTGAAACCAACGAAGCACGGCATGGCTGTGCCGACGCCTTCGATGGGTTTCGGACCGCGATCAACCTCCTCAACGTAAACTCCTGGTGACAGATATTCTGGCATTTATTTTCCTCCGAAGCGGGACTTGGCCGCGACAAACGCGACAGGTGAACAGATTGAAGATCGAGCCCCTTCGCGCAGGCTCCAGCGACACGCTATCCAATACTACACGCGCGCCGGACCGGATCCGGCGGCCGCATGACTTGTTTTTGGCGATAGTCTCCCCTCCTTAGATAACGTCATACATCGATGTCATAGTTGAGTGCGGGAACACTGATTCGCGCGCGAGACGGCTTGCGGCCCACAGCCGTGAACTCAAGCGTGTACTCGCCCGGAATCATGTGGAAGAGTGCGAATTCGGTATCCCCCTCGGGCGATACGCGCAGCGTTGCTTCCATCCCGCGTTCCACAAGCAACAACCGGGGCCTGGCCGCGCCGTTCGCGCCCCGGATCAACCCGCGCACCATGAGGTTGCTGCCAGACGGGTCGAGCCGATCGCCATCCTGCTGGTTGAAACGCACATCGCTGGACTTGACGATAGGCGTGGTGGTGGTGGCGTATGGGTTGAGCGCAAAAGTCACCCGAAGTCCCAGCCCCGGTCGCATATCGTTGCTCAAGACGCCCCAGAGCTCCGTGGGCTTATCCATGATCTCGGGCTGCGCGATCTGCAACGCCACGGGCAGCTTCAACACCCGGATCGCCTCCGGAACCAGTTCATCGGGGAGGACCGGGAAGCGAAACATCATCATGGTCAGGCGTCCGAGCAAGCGATGCTCGTCATCGGGCTGAGTGGCCCAGGCCGTGACCATGTACAACAGATCGACCCGCACGGGCGCCCGCCGGATCGTGGCGGTACTGCCATTACTGGTCGTCTCGTACGCGGCCGTCATCTGCCGCATCTTGAGGTTTTCGCGGATGTCGTAGAGATACAGGTTGAGCGTAGGACGAGACAGACGCGCGGACCAATCTCGCTTCGGCATTTCGAAGGCGATGTCGATCTCGTTGTTTTTGATTGGCAGTTCTTTTAGAAGCAACTGCCGGATGGCTTCGTCAACTTCGTCGATCATTTTCCTGCGCGCGGAGCGACACATCCCCCCGGATCATCGTCTTGAGGCCGATCCACCCGACCCTGTTCTCGGCAACCCACTCAGCCATCTGAGTCCGAGCCAAGCTTCTATCGAAGTGGCATTGTAAGCAAGTTGCTTGATAGCGCAAGGGCAGACATGGACCCGCGAGCGATTTCGTCCATAACAACTCGTCCACCCACAGCTCGCGTGGCCCCAACTGGGACATACTAGCGCACGTAATTCCAACATGCTCCCAGAAACAGAATTGCTGCGGCGCGCGTCGCGAGGGCCGACCTGCCGCGCCTGAAGGCGACTTATCCGAAAGCTCCGGTAGTTTTCGGAGCGCAACGCGGCTTACCTGTATGAGCTGGTATTCGCTGCCCGCGCTTCAGCGCGCTTGTTGGCGCTGTGAGAGAGTGAGAATCGCTGTGATGGTCCCGGTGGCGGGGCGTCAACACTGAGCCCCGAATGACTACCATCCACGATGTCGCCAAAGCCGCCGCCGTCAGCAGCGCGACCGTCTCGCATGTGCTCAATTCCACGCGCCCCGTGGCTCCGGCAACCCGCCAGAGAGTCGAGCAGGTCATCAAGAAGCTGCACTACCGGCCTAACGCGATGGCCCGCAGTCTCAACCATAACTCGAGCCACATGATTGGCTTAATCGTGTGGAACCTGGCGCTGCCCCTGACGGGTCAGATCTATCACAGACTCGATAAACTGCTGCGGCCAAGAGGGTTTACCCTGATGGTGCGGACGATCGACGAAGACGGCGACCGCGAAGCCCTTCACCTGGACGAGTTTCTCGGCCGGCGCGTCGACGGCGTATTCCTCTTTCCAACCGGCCAGAAGCTGGATCAATACGACGCCTGCGCCAAAGCGGGAATTCCACTGATCTTCCTGGACGCCCGGCCCAAAAACGTGGCGGCGCCGCTGATTGAAATGGACAGTATTCGGGCCGGCCGGGAGGCGGCAAGCCATCTGATCGGCCTCGGGCATGAGCGGATCGCATTCCTGTCGCGAAAGGTGGCGTATCCGGCGTTTGCCCTGCGCGAGCAAGGGTATCGGCGGGCCATGAAGGCGCGCGGCCTGACTCCAGAAATTCACCGTGTTGAGGGCAACATCGATCGAATCATTCCAAATGCCGCCAGCCTGGTCGCGCGGTTGTTGTCCGGGCCAAAACCGCCCACCGCCGTTATCGCGTCGAGCCACGCGCTCTCACTTGGGTTGATGGAAGGCGCGCGAGCCAGCGGCGCGATCTGTCCTCGAGATGTCTCGATGATCTGCTTTGAAGACTCGCCCTGGGCGCGGTTTGTTGACCCGCCGTTGACCGTGATGGGTCACCCGGTCGAGGCAATGAGCGGTGCCGCCGTTGAAGCCATGCTTGCCGGAATCCAGGCCGTTACCGCCCGCAAGAATAAGGGAATTACCCCCGCTCTTCGCCCGAGGGCAACCGTGACGCGTTTCCAGGCATGCTTCGTTGAGCGCGGCAGTTGCGGCCCGCCCCCGCCTTCAACACCTTAAAAACCGCTCAGGTTTGGGCAGGGCCCTATGCTATTATCGCCGCGCTCCTCAAGCGCGCCAAATCGGTGGCGAACTTGAATGGCAATCGACCCGCAAGCCGCGATTACTTCTCTCGGCAGACCAGCGACTGGGCGGGCAAGAGGAAATGCCATGAACAACCGCTCCTTTCTCCGCGGCGCCATCGCCGTTTTGGCGGTCGTCACCGCGATCATTCACTTCACCCGGGTGCCCTTTACGGGTGTGCCATTCCTCCTGAACGGGATTGGCTTTATCGTTCTTGCGGGCGCGGTGGTATTCGAACCCCCATTTCTCGCCGGGCGCCAACGCCTGGTCCAATATGCGCTGATGGCCTTCACCGTTATCACGATCGTGGCCTGGATTGCCATCGGCGACAAGAGCCTGCCGGACGGGCTGACCGGCTACATCGCGAAGGTCGATGAACTTCTGTTGCTGGTAGCCGTGTTCCAGTACGGGCGTCTCACAAAAGCCGCCTGAGGTCGTCGGCATGACATGTCCGATCCCCTCATACTGCAGCGTCAGGCGCTCGCCCGCATACCGACCGATTTCGGCGAGTATCAACTCTGTCTCTATACCAACAACCACGACGCCAAGGAACACCTGGCTCTGGTGATGGGCAAAGCGCAAGGCGCTTCCGACCTGCTGGTTAGGATCCATTCCGAATGTTTCACCGGCGACGTGCTCGGGTCGCGCCGCTGCGACTGCGGCCCCCAGCTGCGCCAGGCCATGGAGCGCATCGCCGAAGCGGGCCTGGGCATGATCGTGTATCTGCGCCAGGAGGGCCGGGGAATCGGCCTGCTGAAGAAGCTCCAGGCCTACAATTTGCAAGATTCGGGGTATGACACGGTCGACGCAAATCTGTTGCTTGGGCATCAGGCCGACGAGCGCGACTACACGGCCGCCGCGCTGATTCTGCGCGATTGGGATGTGCCCTCGGTGCGTTTGATGACCAACAATCCAGACAAGATCGACAGTCTGCGCGGGTTAGGCGTGAATGTGACCGTGCGGGTCCCCTTGCAGGCCGGTCAGAATGACGACAACACCCAGTATTTGAAGACCAAAGTCGAGCGGATGAAGCACCTGCTCAATTTGGGCTGATTCATGGCCCCGCGCCGCCCCTTTGTCACCGTCGCCTTCGCCCAGAGCCTGGATGGCAGCCTGGCAGCCGAACCGGGTGAGCCGCTGCCCCTGAGCGGCCCGGAAGCGACCGCCTACACCCACCGCCTGCGGGCCGCGCATGATGCGATTCTGGTCGGCATCGGGACCGTCCTGGCCGACAATCCGCGTTTGACCGTCCGCCTGGCCGAAGGCGCCCACCCCCAACCCATCATCCTTGACAGTCGTATGCGTACGCCGCCTGGCGCCGCCCTGCTGTCCCACCCCACCCGAAGCGCCTGGATTGCAACCATTGCCGGGGCCCCCGCCGACCGGCGCGCCGCACTGGGTGCCGCCGGCGCGGACATCATTGTGGTCGCCGCGGACCCTGCGGGTCGCGTATCACTCCCCGACCTGCTTGACATGCTGGCCACACGGGGCGTTGCCAGACTGATGGTCGAGGGCGGTGCCGCGGTGATCACTGCATTTCTGGCCCTGGGGCTGGCGGACCGGCTGAGCGTCACCGTCGCCCCGCGGCTGGTGGGCGGCGTGCGGGCCATCCAGTCGGCTCTGAACACACCGCTCCAGAATCCGGCCTGGCGGATGGCCGGGGCCGATGTCATCCTCGAGGCCCGCCTCTCCTCGCGGGAGGAGCCATGACCCGCCAAAGCCTGTGGTTCGAGGCCCCCGGCCGGGTGACGATACGGGATGAGGCGATGCCGCCGATCAGGCCCGGCGAGGCGCGTGTCCGCGTCCGCGCCTCGGCCATCAGCCCCGGCACCGAAATGCTGATTTACCGCGGCCAGTTCCCGGCCGGACTGGCCGTCGACGACAGCATCGCCGCGCTGGGCGGCCGCCTGGGCTACCCGCTCAAATACGGCTATTCAACCGTTGGGCAGGTCGAAGCCCTGGGCGACGGGGTTGACCCGGCCTGGCTGGGGCGCTGGGTGTTCGCCTTCCAGCCGCACGAGAGCCATTTCAGCGCCGCTGTCGACAGCCTGCTGCCCATTCCGGACGGCATCCCGCCCGAAGACGCCTTGTTCCTGCCCAACATGGAGACGGCCGTCAACTTCCTGCTCGACGGCGCGCCGCTGATCGGCGAACAGGTGGCCGTGTTCGGGCAGGGCGTCGTCGGCCTGCTCACGACCGCGCTTCTGGCCCGCCTCCCGCTGGGCGGATTGGTCACCCTCGATCGCTATGCCAACCGGCGGACGGCTTCGCTCGCCCTGGGGGCGCGGGCCAGCCTGGATCCGGGCGAGCCCGAGACCGCGGCCCGCCTGCGCGCGATGCTGGATGCGGGGGGCGGCTACAGTGGGGCCGACCTGGTCTACGAACTGACCGGCGCGCCGGCCACCCTTGACGATGCGATTGGCGCGGCTGGTTTCAGCGGGCGGATCGTGGTGGGCTCATGGTACGGCGAGAAGCGCGCCTCGCTTGACCTGGGCGGGCGCTTCCATCGGGCCCGCATCCGCTTGATCAGCAGTCAGGTGAGCACCCTGACGCCTGACCTGCATGGGCGCTGGACAAAAGCCCGCCGCCTCGGCGCGGCCTGGGACCGGCTGCGCGAGACGCGCCCGTCGCACCTTATCTCACATCGTTATTCTTTGGCCAATGCGGCGGACGCCTACGCGCAAATCGACACGCTTCCGGGCGAGACCCTGCAAGTGATCCTCACCTACGCCGCCTGACTGGCGGCAAAATGGAGACAGCATGTACTCAGTCGCGGTCCAACGCAATTTCGTCGCCCAGCACTTCCTGATCGGCGGCGACTGGGGCGCCGAGAACCAGAAGCACTCGCACGCGTATGCCATCGAGCTCATCCTCAGCGGCGACCGACTTGACCGGCACGGCTACCTGGTCGACATCGTCGACATCGAGCGCCAACTCGACGGGCTGGTGGCCTATTACCGCGACCAGACGCTCAACGAAGTGCCCGAGTTCGCCGGGCTGAACCCCAGCATCGAGCATTTCGCCCGGATCGTGTGCGCGACACTGGCCGCGCGCCTCAAAGCCGAAACGCTTACCGGGCTGACGGTGAAGCTTTGGGAGACCAACATCGCCTGGGCGTCATTCACGATGGCGCTGCGTTAGGCGGACCGTGATGCGAATCGGGCTGGTCATTTACGGGTCGCTCGACACCCAGTCGGGCGGGTATCTTTACGATCGCCGGCTGGTGGCGCATTTGCGAGCGGCCGGCGACGAGGTCGAGATACTGTCCTTACCCTGGCGAAATTACGCCCGGCATCTGTCGGACGCATTCTCGCCGGCCTGGGCGGCCCGACTGCGCAGTGCGAGCTTTGACGTCCTGCTGGAGGATGAGCTCAATCACCCATCGCTCCTTTGCGCAGGCCGGCACGTGCCGCCGGGCACGCGCCGGATCAGCATCGTCCATCACCTGCGCTGCAGCGAGCGCCGGCCGGCCTGGCAAACCGCGTTCTACCGGGCCATCGAGCGGCGCTATCTGAAAGGTGTCGACGGCTTCATCTTCAACAGCCAGACCACCCGGGCCAGTGTGGAGGCGCTCACCGGCACGGGAAGCCCCGGGGCGGTGGCCGTGCCTGCAGGCAACCGTTGGACGGACCTTCCGTCGACGGATGAGATCGAGGCCCGGGCGCTGCGGCCGGGCCCGCTGCGGCTCATCGCGGTCGGCAATCTGATTGAACGCAAGGGTTTCCACGTGTTGCTGGAGGGTCTGGCCGCCCTGCCCCTCGAACGCTGGCAATTGCGGATTGCGGGGCGGACAGATGCGGATCCCGTCTACGCCGCCCGGCTGCGGGCTCAGATCACCCGGCTTGGCCTGGCCGGCCAGGTGACCCTTGAAGGCGGTCTGGACGACGCCGCTCTCGGCGCAGCCCTGAGGTACAGCGACATCCTTGCAGTCCCATCGAGCTACGAGGGCTATGGCATCGTCTACGTGGAAGGAATGGGATTTGGGCTGCCGGCGCTGGCGAGCGCGTCCGGAGCAGCCGGCGAGATCATCACCCCGGGCTTGGATGGCTGGCTCGCGCCATCGGAGAATCCGGCCGCGATCACAACCGCAATCGCGCCGCTGCTGACCGATCGGGCGCGCCTGGCTGCGATGAGCCAGGCCGCCCGCCGGCGATTCGAAACCCATCCGACCTGGACGCAGAGCATGTCGCGGGCGCGGGCGTTTTTGGCCGGGCGGGTATGAGCGCGCCTAACCCAAACCCATCTCCCGGGTGGCGACGATGTCGACCCCAAGCCCGAGCGGGTCGGCGACGATGACCTGGCCCACCCGCACCGGCGCGTCAACGCTGACCCGGCGCAGGGCCGCGCACAGCTCGAGGACGCGGGTCTTGGGCACGGGCGCGCTGGTCTTGACCGGCAGGCGCGGCCACGCCCCGCCGCGCAGACCAACGGTCAGCGCCACACTCCGGCGCGGATCGATGTATTCCTGGGCGGCGTAGTCCTTGCCCTTCTTGCATGAGAAGCCGCGGACCTCGACGACCTCGCGAGCCTCAGTCGCATCGACCTCCAGGCGGCACCCCATCGGGCAACCGATGCACAGATACGACGTGGTTGAAACCGGAAGTGTCATCGCCTACCTCGGCAGCACGTCGATGCGCAAGGCATCCCCGTGAAAATTCTGGAGCATGCGCGGGCTGATTTTTAGATTGATCGTCTCGGCCGGGAACACATAGCGGACCTTCTTCTCGTAGCTGAAGCCGCTATTCGGGGCGCTCAGCCGGATCACGCTTTGCTCGAGCGGGCGGCGCACCCGCAGATACACGGTGTGCTCGCGCTCGGTGCTGAGTGTGTGCGGGACGCAGTAACCGACGTTCTCCCCCGCTGACAAACGCACATTGTCCAGCGGCGGACGGCGCCCCAGCGCGGCCAGGCCCGCCCAACGACCGGCCATTTCGGATTCCGCGCTGACAAAGTCCACGAGATCATGAATATGGACGACGTTGCCGCAGGCGAACACCCCATCGCGCGATGTCTCCATCGCGCTGTTGACGACCGGTCCGTTGGTGACCGGGTCCAGGCGCAGGTTCATCTGGCGCGACAACTCGTTCTCGGGAATCAACCCGATCGAGACCAGCAGGGTGTCGCACGACACATCCCACGCCCGCGAGAGATCGGGCTTGAGCTGGGCGTCGACCGGGGCGACCGTCACCATCTCCACCCGGTCGCGGCCGTGAATCTGAACAACGGTCGTAGACAAATACAAAGGAATGTCGAAGTCGCGCAGGCACTGCACGATATTTCGATTGAGGCCATTGGCGAATGGCATCAGCTCGAACACGCCCACGACCTCGACCCCCTCGAGGGTCAGCCGGCGGGCCATGATCAGGCCGATATCGCCCGAACCAAGGATCGCCACCCGCCGCCCGGGCAGCGCGCCCTGCAGGTTGACCAGGCGTTGGGCAAAGCCGGCCGTCAGAACCCCGGCGGGGCGCGAACCCGGGATGCGGATCGCGGCCCGGGTCCGTTCGCGGGCGCCCATGGCCAAAACGGTGGCGCGGGTCTCGATCAGTTTGACCCCGTGTTCGGCTGACATGAGCTTGATCCGGCGGTCGGCCGTGATGTCGAGGGCGTACGCGTCACTTAGGACGTCGATGCCGTGGTCGAGGGCCTCGCGCAGGACCCGCCCGGCGTACTCCGGCCCGGTCAGCTCTTCTTTGAAGTGGTGCAGGCCGAAGCCGGCATGAATGCACTGGAGCAGGATACCGCCGGCTTCCTTCTCGCGATCGACGACGAGGACGCGCTCTGCCCCGGCCGTGCGCGCGCCGAGCGCGGCGCCCAGGCCGGCCGGCCCTCCGCCGGCAATGACCACGTCGTAGCGGTCGCGCAGATGGGTCGGTAGAGCGCTAATCATGGCGCGCCTCCAGCGTCTCCGCCGCGATTGCCTCGCGGGAAAGCGCCATCCAGGAGCCGCCGCCGCGTTTGGTGACCTCGGTGAAGGGGATGTTCAACTCGCGAGAGAGCAGCTCCATGCACCGCGCGGCGCAGAACCCGCCCTGGCAACGGCCCATCCCGGCCCGGGTGCGGAACTTGATCCCATCGAGGGTGCGCGCGCCGCGCGCGATCGCGTCGAGGATCTCGCCCTCGGTGATGAACTCACACCGGCAACTCATCCGGCGGTAGCGCGGGTCACGGTCGGCCAGGGCAATCTGCTCCTCGGTGCTGAGCGCGATGAAGTGGGCGGGCGCGGGCAGGGTCGGGGCGAAATCGTCGCGCAGGGCCAGGGCCAGGCCTTCGGTCCGCAGCAGGTCCACAACCTGGACGGCGATGGCCGGCGCGGCCGTGAGCCCGGGCGACTGAATCCCGGCGACATTGATGAAGCCCTTGCGCGTGGTGGGGCCGATGACGAAGTCGTCGCCGTCAGCGGCGGCCCGCAGCCCGGCGAATTGGGCGATCACGTCACGCGGGCTGATCCCGGGCGCGATCCGCTGAATGGCGGCAAAGACCTCGTCGGAGCCGGTTGGCGAGGTGGTCAGGTCGAAGGGATCGTCGACCGAGGTGGCGGTCGGCCCGACCATGAGTGTGCCATCGTAGGTGGGGATGACCAGGATGCCCTTCGAGACCGGGGTCGGGCAGGGAAAGATGACCCGCGTAATGTGGCCCTGCAAGCGCTTATCGAGAAGGTATTCCTC
>JBKJQK010000157.1:0-21764 GCA_046594095.1 Anaerolineae bacterium
TCGTCGCTCCCCGCTCGCGATTGATCTGGCGGATGAAGTTGCGGATGCGCTCCTTGGCCACGATGTCCAGACCGATCGTGGGCTCGTCCAGAAACACGACGCTCGGGTCGTGCAGCAGCGCGCCGGCCAGGTTGGCCCGCATGACCTGCCCGAGCGAGAGTGTCCGCACCGGACGATTGATGAACTCATCCAGCTCCAGCATCTCGCGAAACAACTTAAGATTTTCCGCATAACGGTCGCTCGGAATCTTGTAAATATGTCGCAGCAGCTCGAGCGAATCCAACACCGGCAGGTCCCACCACAACGTATTGCGCTGCCCGAAGACCACCCCAATCCCGGCCACATGCGCGCGGCGCTCCTTCCACGGCACGCGCCCGCTCACCCGGGCCTCGCCCGAGGTCGGAACCAGAATCCCGGTCATGATCTTGACCGTCGTGGACTTGCCCGCCCCGTTCGGCCCCAGATAACCCACGATCTCCCCGCGCGGAATGTCGAAACTTACATCATCGACTGCCGCAATCGTGCGCGTCTCGCGGGCGAATAACCCGCGAAGCGCCGCCCATCGGCCGGTGGGCCGCGCAGCGACCCGAAACTCCTTGCGCAGGTTTTTGAGCGAGATGACGGCGTCCATTCAAACCCCCGTCGAGGCGTAGTGGCGCAGCCCGAACCGGAACGCGACAAATGACAGCGCCAGGAGGCCAAAGCCAGCCAGCGGGGCGAGGAACGACGCCCAGCCCGGCAGGCCGCCCGGGTCCGGCAGGTCGAAGAAATACAGCGCCGGGTAGTAGATGATCAACGCGGTCGGGACGACATAGGTGAAAAAGCGCCGGACTGTCGCATCGAAGATATGCATTGGGTAGGATGCCATCGTTGTTCCGCCGTAGGTAAAGATGTTGACGATCTCGAGCGACTCGGTGGTCCAGAACGAGGCGGTCGCCCCAAACACGAATAGCGCGCCGTAGAAGGCAACCGCGCTGGCCAGCACAACCGGCAGATAGGCCGCTTTGAGCGGCGTCCAGATCACGTTCAAGTTCGCGTTGGCGATCATGAATATGACGACGCCCTCGGCGATCCGGCCAATCCGGCGAAGCACGAACTCGGACGCGAAAAGTTGGGCGAACAGGTTGACCGGGCGGAGCAGGAACTGATCGAGCGTCCCGCGCCGCACATGCTGGCTGAACGTGGTCGGGTCAAAACCGCTGAACAGCATGTCCATCAGCCCAAACGCCGTCTCAGTCAGCCCCCACAAGAACGCCACCTGCCAGATCGTCCATCCGCCCAGGACGCCGAAACGCGTGAAGGCCAGGGCGATCGCGACAAACTCGACCGCGGTCGACAGGAAGGCGCCGATCGCGTCGAGCACGAACGAGAGCCGATACTGAAGCTGAGAGCGCAGCGTGGCCGAGACCAGCCTGAAGTAGATCACTCAGCCCCCCTGGATTGTCAGCCGCCGCACGCCCGACGCGAGCATCAAACGCGCCAACCCATACAGGAAAACCGCCCAGATGGCCTGCAGGCCCACGGCCATCAGCGCGGGGCCGCCCTGGGTGGCGTTCACAAACAAGTCGATCGGGGTACCCATCATGCCGACGAACGGCAGCGCTCGAATCACCTGCGCCAGCCCATCCGGAAAGAAGGAGACCGGCACGAAAAACCCGGCCAGGAACATCTGAACGAACGCGGCGATCCGGGCAATCCCCTGCGCGTCGGTCGTCCAGAATGCGGCAATGCTGTACATGAAGCGCCAGGTAAACGCCGAAAACCAGGCCAGCAGTAGCGAGACCGCCAGCAAACCCCATTGCCCTGGGTCCGCCGGCGTGATCAAAGGATAGAACGCCGCGAAGGCGAACGTCAGCGGAATCCCGCGCAGGAGCATCTGCGCGATCGCCCGGCCGAAGTCCTGGGCGGCCCAGGACCAGTAGAAGTCGACCGGCCGCTGCAAGTCATTGGCCACCTCGCCGCTCTTGACCGAGCGGATGAGATCCCACCATCCCCAGAGCGCCACCCACCCGAGCAAAGCCTGGGCGATGGCCATGAAGGTGACACTCTCGCGGATGCCGTAGCCGCCGACCGGCGCCCCGCCGCGCGCCTCGAACAGCGCGACGACGACGGACGCCCGGAGCATCCCAAAGAACAAGTTGGTGAGCAAGCCGGCCACATTCGCGGCGCGATAGGCGAACTGGCGCTGAAAGGCGGAACGGGCGAGGGCGGCCAGGGCGGACACTAACCCCAGGCCGGCTCGCCGCGGGCGACGCGGCGCTGGGGAGAGTGCTCGACCAGTTGCATCATCTCGATCGCGTTGCCATCCGGGTCGCGCACCCAGGCCTGCCAGTTGTGATCAAGCCCCAGGCTCGGTCCGCGATCAATGGCGATGCCCGCTTCCCGCAACGCCTCGGCCATCGCCTTGACGTCATCGACGACGAGGCACAGATGCATGAAACTGCCTTTGCGCTGCGGATCAGGCGCCGGGCCGCCCGGGAATACCTCGATAAAGCGATCACCCGCAATATGCAGATAGATCAGCATCAGCGTGCCGTCCTCGCGATTCAGGCGGAAGGCCTCTTTGATGCCGAGTTTGGCGTAGAAAGCCAGCGAGGCTTCGAGATCGTGGGTGGCAAAAGCGGCGTGGCCAAGGTCAGTAATCATTGTTTGTCTCCGTAATGCATTGAATCATCGCGAACCTTCAAGCTTCGTCATTCCAGTGAAAGCCGGAATCCACGAGTCGCCCTGGCGCGAATCCTGATGGAACGTCATTCCGGCGAAAGCGGGAATCCACAAGAAACTCCAGCTCGACCCGGAGCGTTCCGCCCGCCCGCACTCACGCCAAGCTTGAGGCGGACACGCGACCGGGCTGTTCATAGACCTCAGTCATCGAACTCAACACATCGCTCAGGCCCGCCATCTGCTCGGTGATGTTTTCGCGCATGCGCTGGGTCCGGGCGCTGTTGACGTCCCGGGCGTCGATCAGCAGCATCTGCGAGTAAACCGTCCCCAGGGCGGTCAACGTGTTCTCCAGCTGCAGCTCGGCCTTGTCCATCGTATTGTCCAGCGCCTCGAGCATGTCGAGCTGGCCCTGGCGCTGGTGGATGGAATTGGCCATCTCGGATTTGACCCCGGCGTCGGTTTCATGCGTCATCCTGAACTTCAGCTGACCGATCCACTGCGGAATCGTGCGCTTGTCGTTCTGAATGACCGTGTTCTGCCGGTAAGAATCGACTTTTTGGGCCAACGCGTAGATCCGACCCACCCAGGTCTCGACCTGGTTCGAAACGTCCCGCATTCGAGTGGTCAGGGCGCCCGCACCGGCTTGAGCGACGACCTGATCGATCCGCTCGCGATAGTCGGTCGCGCGCCGGACGATATCGCGCAGATGGGCGCTCTCAATCCGGGCCAGGTCGTATTCCTCGCGCAATGCCTGAGCGGCCGCTTTCTCGCCCTCGGAGCGGTTCAGAATCCGGGCCCCCACCACAACCGCCCACAACGGCACGAGGCCCGCCAGCCAGGCCCAGGCCGAAAAATCCAGGAGCGGCACCTTTACGTTGAGCCCAACTAACAGAATACCGGCCGCGACAATCACGCCACTGAGCGGCGTGAAGACCGCGTTGGAAAGAATATTGCCGAGCGTGCGTTTACGCAGATTCATGTGCCGATCCACGGCCCGCCAGGGTCGCCGCTTACTTGCTCACGCCGAGACGACGCTTTCGCTCCTCGAGCTGAGCGTCGAGTTCGCCCTTGCCAATCGCCTCGTCCATCTGCGTATCGAGGTTCTGGGCGGCCATTTCGGCTCGGGCGCTGGCCGAGTCCAGCCGGTTGCGGATCCCTTCGGCGATGCGGGCCACGTCCTGATCGCCCATCCCGGCCAGGTCGTCGATTGACTTGATCGCCCGGTTGGTGATTTCCTTGGCCTTGGCCAGCTCGAGCAGATGGGCCATTTCCTCGCGCTGCTGGCGGATCGTCGACAACTTCGTCTGCAACTTGAGCCGTGCGCTCAGCAGGGCCTGATACTCCGTCTGCTGGCGGGTGGCCTGCTGTTCGTAGGTCTCGGCCATGGTCTTGACCGAGTTCAGCTTGGACTGGGCGGCGCGGGCCAAATCATCCTTGCCCTGGCTCAGGAACATGTCGATATTGCGGTCAAGATCGGCGACCTGCTTCTTCAGCTCGTCGCGCTTTCGCTCGAGGGTTTTGACCTGCCCTCCGACAGTCGCGGCGGCGTCTTCCAGCGCGTCCAGATTGTTGTCGACGTCGCGGATATACTGATCAATGACCGCGATGTTGTTGTTCTGAAGCGCGCGATCCACGAGCGCGTGGAGGTTTGCCTTGATCAGGGTATCGACTTTCTCGAGAAGTGAAGCCATGGAGTCACCTATTGTTGAATATTTGTCAGCGAGACATCAAGCGAATTGCCGCCCGGCGGGTTAGAACGTTACTAACAAACCGGCCCGGCATAGTATAGCCAAGAGCGCCGGCGACTTTCACGCTTGATACCCGTTCGGGCTCCGGTTGTTAGCCGGGGCCGCCCAGGAGATGACAACATGAAGCTACGCCAGATCGTTCCCACCCTACTCGTCTCATTGCTCTCGCTCACCGCCTGCGGCGCGGCCGCGGCGCCGTCTTCCTCAGTCTCGCCTGCCCGCCCCCCGGACGTAAGCCGCCCGGCTGCGCCGCCCGCCGGTGGCCTCGCGGCCGACAAATCAGGGACTGAGTCGCAAGCTGGACAGAACGACATCACCGATCGTCTGGTCATTCGGACCGCCAACCTCACCTTGATTGTCAAGGACACCGGCACCTCGCTGGACGAGATCGGCCGGATGACGACCGAGCTCAAGGGCTTTATTCAGTCCTCAAACACGACCAAATACGAGCAGGGACTGCAGGCCACCATCACGATCAAGATACCCTCCGACAAGCTTGACGCCGCTCTTGAGCGACTGCGCAAACTCGCGCTCGAAGTCCGGAATGACCAGGTCACTGGCCAGGACGTGACGGCCGAGTTCAGCGACCTCGCCGCCCGGATCAAGAATCTCGAGTCCGCCGAAGCCCAGCTCCGCACGATCCTCGAGAAGTCGACCAAGACCGAGGATGTGTTGGCCGTATATCGCGAGCTCACCACGATCCGCGGCCAGATTGAGCAGGCCAAGGGCCGCTCCCAGTTCCTGGCCACTTCGGCGGCCATGTCGACGATCACGATCAGTCTCATCCCCGACAAGATCGCCCAGCCCATCTCGGCGCCGGGTTGGCGCCCCGAGGGCGAATTCAAGAACGCGGTCGAAGCCCTGATCCGGATCCTCCAGGCGCTGGGCACGGTGGCCATCTGGGTGGTCGTCACGGTGATCCCGGTCCTCATCGTCATCTCTCTGCCCTTCGTGGGGCTTATCGCCCTGATCCGGGCCCTGAACAAGCGCAAGCCCGCCCGCGCCACCACGCCGCCAAGACAGCCCCTGCCGCCGCAAGGGCCGCCCCAGATTCCGCCGAAGGCGTAGCGCCACCCGAAACCCAAACACATCATTCCCGCGAATTCGGGAATCCAGAGAGAACGACCCCTCTGGATTCCCGGCGTTTGCTTGCGCGCCGCTGGCGCGCGTGAACATCGGACGCGAGATAGGACTCCGACAAATGCGAGACCTCCTGGACGACATCGAGACCTGGCTGGCTGCGGGCCTGCCCGTGTCCGTGGCGACAGTGACCCGCACCTGGGGCAGCGCGCCGCGCGGGGAGGGCGCCAAGCTCGCCATCGCGCCCGGCGATCGGCTGTCGGGATCGGTGAGCGGCGGGTGCGTCGAGAACGCGGTCTATGAGGCCGGCCTCGAAACCCTCCGCACGGGCGATCCCCAGGCGCTCCGCTTCGGCGTTGCCGATGAAACGGCCTGGGAGATTGGGCTGGCCTGCGGCGGCACGATCGAGGTCTTTGTCGAGCGGCTGTCGGCCACGACTCTGGAGGCCTGGCGCGAAGCGGTTGGCGGAGAACGAACCCTGGCCAGCGCCATCGTCATCGGCGGCGAGGGTCGGCTGGGCGAGCGGTTCTTCCTATCGGCGGATGACACCGATCCGCTTCCGGGATTGAACGAGGCGTTGTCCACTGCCGCTTCCGCTGGCCGGTCGCGCCGGGAAACGCTGGGCGCGAGCGAAGTCTTCATCGACGTCATCGCGCCGCCCTATCAGGTGATTTGCATCGGAGCCGCCCACATCTCGATACCCCTGAGCAGGATCGCGGCCACGATGGGCTACCGGGTGACCGTCATCGATCCGCGGGCAGCCTTTGCCTCGCCAACCCGCTTCCCAGGTGTGGACGCGTTGATTGTGGACTGGCCATTGCGCGCGCTTGCCGGTATCCCGATCACCCAAACCACCGCCATCGTCGCCCTCACCCATGACCCCAAGATCGCCGACCCGGCCCTCGAGGCGGCTCTGGCCAGCCCGGCGTTCTATATCGGCGCGTTAGGCAGCGCCCGCACCCACGCGGCCCGCCTGGAGCGCCTGGCGGCGCGCGGGCTGGCTCCGGAGGTGTTAGCCCGCATCCACGGCCCGATCGGCCTCGACCTCGGGGCCCACGATCCAGCCGAGATCGCGGTCGCGATCATGGCTCAAATCGTGGCGGTGAGGAATGATCCTGGTCCCAGCAGCAAACATCGATAAACAGGATGGACAGGATAATCAGCATCCTGTCCATCCTGCATCTCCATGTTCACTTTCAGCCTGGTGGGGAAGCCGGAGTCGCGGGCTGACCAAAATCGCGTGTAGGGAGATTTATGGGGCGATTGACGTCACGTGCTGTACTTGAAGCTCAGCAATTGCTTCTGTGTGAGGACGTAGACCAGGTTATTCACGGGGTCGATCGACATATCGACGATGTCCTTGAACTCGGCGCCCGGCGCGCGATACTGGCGCTGAAAATCGCCGTTCTTGCTGAGTTGCCAGATCGCCCCGTTCTCTGCGTCAGCAATGTAGACACTCCCCCGGCCCTGGTCTTGCGCGCTCAGAGCGATCGCCACCGAACGGCCGACCGGCTCGGGAGTCACCGCCGCAAATGTTGCCGGCGCGCTGGTCAAGTACTTCAACACGGTGCCATTCCGCTGCAACACGTAGACAGCGCCATCGATGGCCAGGTCGACCGTCGTCGTCAGCGGGCCATACGGCACGCGAAAATACGCGCTGCCGGCAAACGTGCCATCCTGATTGCGGGTGAACCGCCAGATCTGGCCCACACCCGTGTCGAGCGCATACAGATTGCCGTTCCACAAATCGCCCGACACGATCTGGCTCGTCCCACTGATAAACCCGGCCGGCCAGCGGATTGCGTTGGTCTGATTCTCGGCCGCCTTGTATTCGAATACACCCTCGGCCCCAAACAGGATTGCGCCCTCGGTCCGCCAGCGATCGCCGATTGAACTCGCCCATGCGATATCGCGGAGTTGCGGCCCGCCCGCCAGTTGGGGCAGGATGAGCTGAAGCACGTCTGCGCTTGGCCGGCCGGCGTTGCGGACCAAGTGGTCGGCCGTGCCCGTGGCCCGATCCGCCACAAAAGCGCCCAGGGTTGACGCCGATATCCGCCGCTCGCTGGACAACGCAGCAAATTCATACACCAGCGTTGGAGAAACCCGCGTGATCCGGCGAAGCTGATCGAGTCGACCGGCCAGGTCCTGGCGTGACTTGTCGAAGGCTTTATCGCCGGGCGCAAGCGCCTGATACTTCCCAATCGTTTCAAGCGCCCGCTCGATCACGGTCCGTTGGGTGGCCGGGTCCTGGCCCTCGGCGCTCGCCTGAGTGACCAGCCGTTTGGCCGAATCCGAAAGTTGCATTCGCTCGGCCTGCCCGCTCAAGTTCAGATAGAGCACGGACACGATCAAGGCAACTGCGATCGGTAGCAAAATAGCGGCCGCCCGCAGTCCGATCATCGCGGCCCGTGACCGCTCCGCGGCGTCGATGGCCCGGGGCGTTTCCGGGAGCATGCTGACCGCAACCTCACCCAACGTTCGCCTGGCCGCGCCGCCGGCTTTGCCCAGTCCAATCCCAAGCGCGGCGCCCGCGCGGCTGGCCACCGAACGCGCGGCGTCCGACAGGCGCGCGCCCAGACCGGACCCCGTTGGCGCGCCCGCAACGGGCGGAGACGCAGCGACCGGCGGCGCCGCCGTCCGGGCCGTAACGGGTGCGGGCCGCGCCGGCAGGGGTGTCGCAGGCGCCAGCCCCGCGCCATAGGCCAGGTTTTCAGTCAGCGTCAGCGCGACGCCAATGAGACTCCCCTGCTTGACGTTGGCGTTGAGATAGCCCGCAACGAGGCGAGCCTCGCCCTTGGACATGCAGCGGCTGATCAAGTGGTCGTTGACATCCCGGCAAGAACTGGTTCCGGTAAGCACAAAGGCATCGCCGGGTTGCCACGGATAGTTTGAGAAGTCGGCGTCCTCGCCGCGCGCGGCGCCGACCGGCGCCTGCAGGCGCGTGGGAACAACCCGCTCAAATGCGCCGGAGCGGCTGCGCGCAAACGCGAGCGCGGGCCCGGCCTGGGCGATGACAACGTGGGTGCTATCAGCGGCGGCGCAGGTGAGGGATCCCTCCAGGCGCGAGACAGCGCCCCGGTTGATCTTGAGAACCGTGTCGCTGCCTCTGACCACCGCGTCGCGCAGCGCCGCCGTCTGGCTGCCGGGAGCGCGCCAGAATGCGTCGCAGGCCGCGGCTCCAATCTCGGACAACATGTCAGGGGTGGCGCCCGGAAAATCCAGGAAGACGACCAGGAGTTCGCCAGGACGGATCGCCCGGCGCCCGGCCTCCTGGACGATGACCTGGGCCGATTCGCCGAACTCGGTGCCATCAATGACGTTGACGGTGGAGAATGATTGCTGGGCCACAGTCGCATTTTAGTGCGTCCCCGCCCACAACGCAATTGGACCCGCGGCGCGAAACACCGAGGGCCAGCCCGCAACGCAATCCGACCCGCGGCGCGAAACACCGAGGGCCCGCCCGCAACGCAATCCGACCGCAATTTGAATCACGCTGTCAGGCAACCGTCAGCTTCTAGACACAGCCCCTGGGGTATGATGTTTGTGACATGAATCCCGTGACATCCGACCAGTTTCGACAGGTGATGCGCCGCTGGGCGAGTACCGTCAACGTGGTCACGACCCGCTGCGACGGCCTCGACTACGGGCTGACGGTGACGGCGTTCTCGTCCCTGGCGGCGACGCCGCCGCTCGTGTTTGCGAGCATCAACACTCACACGCGCACCCATCCGCTCATCGCAAAGAGCGGCATCTTCTGCGTGAATTTTTTGGCCCCGACCATGCGCCACGTGTCGGACCGCTTCGCGGGCCGCTGGCCGGACGAGGAACGCTTCGCCGGTCTTGCCCACCGAGTGGCGGCCACGGGCGCGCCAGTTCTTAACGATGCCATCGCCTATTTGGACTGCAAGGTCGTTCAAAGGTTCGAATCCGGCGATCACACCATCTTCGTGGGCGAGGTTATGGCCGGAGATGCGCAGCATCCTGATCAGACGCCCCTGCTCTACTTCAATGGCAAGTATTGCGCCCTTGGCGGCGAGATTTTAGAGTAGGCCGGCCATGGGATTGACTGAAATCACCCGGGCCTTCGCCCGCGCCAGATCCGAAGGCCGCCCGGCGCTAATGCCCTATTGGCCACTGGGTTTTCCGGACATGGAGCGCTCGCTCGAAGTTGTCGAAGCAATCGCCCGGGCCGGGGCGGACATGATTGAGCTGGGCGTGCCGTTCAGCGACCCGCTGGCCGACGGCGTCGTCATCCAGCGCGCGACGCAGATCGCCTTGAAGAACGGGGCAACCGTAGCGGGCTGCGTCAGCCTGGCCCGGCGGGCGCGCGCAGCCGGTGTGACCGCGCCGTTCTTTGCGATGGGATACCTCAACCCATTGATCGCGTATGGCGAAGAAGCGTATGCCCGCGACTGGCGCGCGGCAGGCGCCGACGGGCTCATCGTCCCGGACCTTCCGCCAGAGGAAGCCGGTGACCTCAGCGCCGCCTGCGCCGGCCACGACCTTGCCCTGGCCCAGTTCGTGGCCCCGACGTCCACCAGCGCCCGGGCAGTGCTGGCCGCCCGACGCGCCACGGGGTTCATCTACGTTGTGCAGGTGACGGGCGTGACCGGGGCGCGAACCGCTCTGGCGGCCGGGCTGCGCGAGTATGTCGAACGGGTCAAGTCCGTGTCAGGCGGAACGCCCGTCGTCGTCGGGTTTGGGATCAGCACCGCCGCGCAGGTGCGCGAGGTGGGCCAATACGCCGACGGCGTCATCGTCGCAAGCGCGCTGATTCGCGCGGCGGGAGATGCGCCGGATCCGGCCGCGGCCGCCTATGACTTTGTTCGCGGTCTGATGGCCTAAGCGCCGCGGGCCAAACTCACAACGCACGTAAGCGTCAGCCAAGCGGGTTTGACGCGTCGGAATCGCTTTGCCATTTTCACGAAGGAGAAACGCATCATGACCCATTGCCGCCCGCATTTCCGCCAAACCATGAGCTCATCCCTGATCATCCGGCGACTCGGCCTCCTCGCCGCCGGGCTGCTTCTCGTTGGCTGCGCCGCCATCGCGCCGCCAACGCCTGGCGTGAGGATTATTGTGCCCCCCACCCGCACCCCGGTCCCGGCCGCGCCCGTGCAGGCGGCCACCCAGCCCGCTGCCACGCCAACGATCCAGGCCGAGTCAACCCCGGCGCCGCAGGTAGACCCGGCGACGCCAGCGCTCCCGCCTCCGACAAATACGCCCGTTCCGGCCCTTCCGCCCGCCACCACCGTTCCGGCAACACCGTCGCCTGCGGCCGTGGCCCGGATCGCTGTGCCCAGGGCCTCAACCGCAACGCCCGCGCCAAAGGCATCAACCTGCGCCCAGGTGACGTTTGACGAGTTGCGCAAGAAAGGCCCGCGGCCGGCTGGGCTTGAGCCCATTCCGGACGGGGGTTGCGTCGCCGTGCGCTTCAGCTCGGGCGAAGAAACCCGCTATGTCTGGCATCCGGTCGGAGCCCGCTTCGCTCCGGGCGCCAGCATGTATGTGCGCTGGAAGGACGGCCTTGTGTCCATCTTCAAGAAAGACGGCGTGCTCAAGGCAAGTGAGTTCTATCGCGGCCGGCAGCAGGAAATGGCTCTTGTCGTCGAACAGGGCAAATACAAGCTGCCCGCCAGCGGCAGTTTTGTCTTCGGCGTGGTGGATGACGGGCTGCTCCTCGGGCTGGTGGACACCCTCGTCCGGGCGCGCTGACCGAAGCGGTGCCGTGGCGTGGATCGCCGCGGCACCGCCCGCCCGAGCCGATATCGAGATAGCCGACGTTGCCCATGGGCGAATAAACCCATGCGCTACGGGTCGGTGGTACACTTTTGGGCCGGGCGAAGCATGCCCGGCCTGGAGTATTTCCGTGAATATAAAGATTGAACCCGCATCGGATACGTCCCCGGTGGTCCTTCCCGAAAAACTTGGCTTCGGACAGATCTTTTCCCGCCATATGTTCAGCCAGAAGTGGTCGACGGAAAAGGGTTGGCACGATCCGGTCATCGGGCCGTTTGGTCCGCTGACACTGTCGCCGGCGACGGCGGTCCTGCATTACGGACAAGAGATATTCGAGGGCCTGAAAGCCTACCGTCGGCCGGATGGCCACATAAACTTGTTCCGGCCATGGGAGAACGCCATGCGCTTCAACCGGTCGGCCAAGCGAATGGCGATGCAGGAAGTCGATCCCGAATCGCATGTGGAGGCCATCGCAAAGGTTGTCGAACTCGACCATGCCTGGGTGCCCGACGCGACGGCGGGGTCCTTCTACATCCGCCCAACCATGATCGCCACCGATCCGACCCTGGGCGTCACCGCGAGCAAGTCCTATCTGCATTATGTAATCCTGAGCCCGGTCGGCAACTATTTCGCCCTGGGCGCCAAGCCCGTGGCCGTTTACATCTCCGATGAATATGTGCGCGCAGTGCGGGGCGGCACGGGCGCGGCCAAGACTGGCGGCAACTACGCGGCCAGCCTGTTTGTGGCGGAAACCGTCGCAAAGAAGGGCTACCAGCAGGTGCTGTGGCTGGATGGCATTGAGCGCCGCTACGTCGAGGAAGTCGGCGCAATGAATATCGCCTTCGCCTACGGCAAGCACATCGTCACGCCCGCGCTTTCGGGCACGATTCTTCCGGGCATCACCCGCGACTCCATCCTGAAGCTCGCCCCCGACGCCGGCTACACCATCAGCGAAGAACGCCTGGACATCAATGATGTGATCAAGGACATCGATTCCGGAAAGATCACCGAGGCCTTCGGCATGGGCACGGCGGCGGTGATCGCGCCGGTCGGCCGTTTCGGATTTGGTGGCAAAGACTACACGTTGGGCAGCGGCGACGGCGGCCCGGTGGCCACCCATTTGCGCCAGGCGTTGACTGATCTTCAGTACGGGCGCGCGCCCGATCCCTACGGCTGGACGATGAAGGTCGAGGCGGGTAAATAACGCATCAGGTTTCGAACCCGCATGAAACAGCGGGGGATCGCGATGCGATCCTCCGCTGTTTTGTTTTGTGGTTCGGCCGGCCCGCGCCGTCCGCATTCCCAGCGAGCGCTATCGCCCGTACAGCCGGGTGTAGGCGGCGAAGTTCACCGCGATATTGCGCACGTAAGTGACCGGCTCATCGAGCGTCATCGTTTCGATGAACATATCCGGATCCCCGCCTCCCTGGTCGCGCCAGCGCAAGGCGCGCCCGGGACCGGCGTTGTAGGCCGCCAGGGCGGCCACGGCGTCGCCATCGAACCCGTTAAGCTGGCGCGAGAAGTAATACACCCCAAACCGCACACTGACCGCGGGCCGATTCAGATCACGGGTGGTATAGCCGGGCGGCCAGTTCAGCTGGCCCGCGATTTCCTTGCCGGTCGCCGGAACAACCTGCATTAGCCCTCGCGCGGCCGCAGACGAGAGCGCGTCCGCTTCAAACAGGCTCTCCTGACGAATCAGGGAATACACCAGGAGCGGGTCCACCTTGAACTCCCGCGCAGCCGGCTCGATAAGCTCGGAGAAATAGACCGGGTAGGACAGTCGGGCGACAAAATCGGGGACAGCCGGCGCGCCGCCGGGTGCTTTGCTGATCAGCCGGGCGGCGGCCATGATGCTCAGCCGGTACACGCCAAGCTCGCGCCAGCGCACTGCCGCCTGAAAGAGCGCGACTGGATCAGCGCCCATTTCCACCAGCGCGACATCAAACTCCGCGCCGGCTTCAGCGCTCAATCCGACGCGCAGGAGCGCGATGCCCCGCAGGAATGCCCGGCTCAACATACCCCGCGACGGCGTGTCCCAGGCCACCGTGAAGGCGGATGGGCTGATGGACCCGGTCACGGTGACACCTGTCCAGGCCGACAGCCAGCGAGTCGCATCCTCGAATCCCGCCAGGCTGGTGGTGGCGGTCACTTCCGCGCCAGCGCGCGACATCGGGGCGCGCCCGGCACCCAACTCCGAAACGCGAATGGCCTCATAACTTGCGGGGGCTGTGCGGGTGATGGCCGCCCGCCACGCGGCCGCGAGGGCGCCGTCGCCGGCGATCTGGGCCGCCTTGGCAATCCAGAGGGGCTCGCGCAGGCCGGCCGCGAGCGCCACCGTCATTGGCGCCGCGGCTTTGAGGACGGCGCCTGTCCCGCCGGACCGGAACCGCGCAACAGCGGCATCGCCGCGCCACTGGCCGGCTTCGTCGGGGGGCGCACCCGGAACCGCGGCCGCATATAGCGTTGCGGCTTCGGCATGCCGCCCAGCCCGCTCGAGCGCATTCGCGGCGCTGGCAAGGGCTTCAGAGGCCGCCGGCGTGCCGATGAGTTTCTCCGCCCGAAGCCGGTAAAGGCGCACGGCTTCGTCCACCTGGCCAGAATCCACCAGCGCGCTGGCGCGCGCCTGAAGCGCATCCGCGTAACGGGCCGAACGCGGATTGGCGATCAGCGGGTCCAGATTGCGGGCCGCGTCCGCGGGACTTTCCAGGGCGAGATAGTTAAGTCCCGCCCAGAACAGGACGTCGTCGGACCGCGCGCCTTGCCGGGGCGTAAGCGCGTTGATGGCTCGGACAAAGGCAAGCCGGGCGGCCGCATAGTTCTGGGCGTGATAGTTCACAATCCCGCGCTGAAGCTCGTCGACCGGTTGGTCGGCATCGAGTAAGGCTTTCAAGGCCGAAAACGCGGCCGATTCAGCGGGGTAGGCCGATAGGATCTGCTGCATGAGCGCATAGCCTGCGCTCTCGTCCCGGCCGGCCACCAGCGTTTGGGCCTTCTCCCATTGGATCCGGGCGCGATAGGCGGGGATGCGCGCGAACGCCAGAATCGCGTCGTAGTCGGCTGCCGCGCCAGCATAGTCACCGGCCAGCTGGCGCGCCAGGGCCAGCTTCTCGCGCCGCACGGCGGCCTGGCTGGCGCTCGTGGTGTCGTCCAGGGCGCGCAGAAAAGGGGTGATCGCCTGCGTCGGCGCCTTCAAGGCAATCTGCGCATCCCCAATCCAAACATGCAAATAGGTCGACAACGGCGATGTGGCGCTCAGTGCGGCCGTCCAAACTTTGATGGCGCCAGCGTTGTCACCGGTCTGGGCAAGCGCCCGGCCAAGCAGGACCTGGGCGTCCGAAGATATCTCTGCATTCGCGCCGCTGGCCGCGGCTTCGCCGAGATCCCGGGCGGCGCCGGCAGGATCGCCCTCGGCAAGCCTGAGCTGGCCGAGTCGCAGCCGTGCGCTGGCGGCTTGCGCGCTCTGGGCTGGCAGGAGCGGGGCCGCCCGTTGAAGGAGCTCGATGGCTTGCGCACCGGCACCCGCCCGGGCCGAGGCCTCCGCTTCGGCGATGAGGACCTGTGGATTGGGCGTAGGAGTGGGCGTAGGGGTGGGCGCGGGCGTTGGCAACGGAGGCGGTTCCGGCGTTGCCGTGGCCGGCACGACGCTCGCCGTCACCGTTGAAGGCGCGGTTGGCTCGCCAACCCGCATCTCGAACCAAGGTGTATTGAAAGAGCAACCCGCCAAAAAGATCGCCAGACTAAACGCGAACACCTGCCGGGCGCGAGATCGGGGGGGCCGCTGAATCAACCGCATCGCGCCATTATGCATCGCGCGGCCGCCAAAGTGAACTGGCCGCGTCGTCACGCGCTCAGGAGCTCGTGAATTCGGGCAACGCTGGCACGCAGGCTGGGTGGTCCAAGTTCGGCCGGCGCCACGGGCAATTGGTCGCCAGTCTGCCCATAGGCGGCGCCGCCAAGCACGAGGCGGGCCATGCCGGCCTGCGAACTGAGCGCGCCCAGACGCTCGGCGGCTTCGCGGGTCATGGCCGAGATGGCGACAACCCGGGGCGCGAGCTCGCGAATGGCGCGCGCCCAGGAATCCACGGGCACATCGGCGCCGAGATAACGCACATTCGCGCCGCCCCGGCGCAACATCAGGGCGAGCATAAGCGCCCCGATCTCATGACGCTCGCCAGGCGCACAACCGACCAGAACCAGCCGGCCATCCCCAACGGGTTGCGCGTTGAATAGGGACAGCAGTCGGCCCAGCAAATAGGCCGTGCCGAAGTGCTCCACCGCGATCCCGATCAGACCGGCATGCCAATCCTCGCCGATTCGGACCAGGGCAGGGGCGATGATTCCTTCGCACACGTCCTCGAGCGCGTACAGCGCAAAGGCCTCGGCCAGAACCGCGCCAGCAGCGCGCTCGTCGGTCGCGGTCAGGGCGCCGTGCAGCGCGGCGCTGAGGGCCGGAAGATTCTCCAGCTGTTCTTTATCCACCATGACCGGCACGGTAGCCGGCTCGGCGGCGTCCGCGGCAATCAACCGTTCGAGCATAACCACGGCCCGGCTGATACTCAGCCCCGCATCAATCTGGCGATGCAGCCACATGAGCAAAGCCAGATCTCGCTCGGAATAGAGCCGGTAGTTGCCGCTTGACCGGCTGGGCGCCAGAGCTTTGTAGCGGCGCTCCCAGGCGCGTAACGTCGGCGCCGGAATCCCGGTGCGCTGCGTCACGGCCTTCATGTTGTAGACAGGCTCCGACGAATAGGTCGAAAGTGCCAACTCCATCACAATCTCATACGCTCGCGACTCCCCCCAGGGCGGGTTTTGATCCAGGCGCTTCTCTCTATCCTGGTCTTCGAATCGGGTGAACCCGCAGAGTTGAATAGCAGTTTACGCCGGCCACCCCAGACACGCAAGCCTCATGCTTGCCGCGCGGGCTCATGGCACTCCGCGCGGCGCACAATACTGGTTGACCTGGGCCAGGGCCACAGACTGCGCCCTTTGGAGCGTGCCGGCCGATGATCTGCCATCCAGTATTTCGGCCATCGCGTCGGCCAGGGCCGCGTCGGCGCACCCCCACCCGCTCACCGCGGGCGCCGGCTGGGCGAGCCGGGCCAGTCGAACCAGGGCATCCGCCGTGACCGAGTCCAGTCCATCACGGGCTTTCAAGCGCGCAAACGCCGATGCGCGGACGGGCAATTCGCGTGTCCGGGACGCCCATTGAGCCGTTTGGGGCTCGTCGAGCAGCCAGCGCACAAAGCGCCAGGCCGCGATCTCGCGTTCTTCGGTACCCGGGGTGATCGTCCACACCCAACCGGTGTAGGCGACCTGGTTTATCGCGCCCGTGGCCGGTGGCGACGTGATCGCCCACTCGAAGTTCGCATTTTCTTTGACCGCGGTGCGGTAGTCGGCCAGCTGGTCGGTCCAGTCCAGGCTGAGCAGCGATCTGCCCGCGGCAAACTCATCGCGCGGCTGCTGGGCGTTCAGCGCCCTGCGCAGCAAGCCTGCATTGGCGAATGTGGCCAGGCGGGCGGTGGCCGTGATGGAGGTCTGCGAAACAAAGAGAGGAGAAAACAAAGCCGCGCCCACATCCACAAGCCGGCCGCCAAACATGTAGAGCCAGTCTTGATAGGTAGCGCTGTCCGCGGCGCTGATCAGGCACTGGGTGCCCTTGAGAGGATCCGACGCCCGGCCACACACCGTCGCCAGCCGGTCCATGTCACGGGGCGCCGCGTCCAAGCCTTCCGAACGCAGCCAATCGCGATTGAAATAGAGCCCGCGGGCGGCGCCGCCAAAGCCCATCCCGATCGTTTTTCCATCGGGCGTTCGGCCCGCCCGGAAAACAAATTCAAAGAGATCGGACCGGTCTTCCGCGGAGAACCCGCCCTCGCCGCCGGCCAGCCCGATATAGTCATCCAGGAATCTGGCCAGCCCATTCCTCTGCAGCAGGGCGGCGATCGACGGAGACGCAATCGTCAGGGCAGGTTCCGCCCCGCGCGCCTTTCCATCGAGCATGGCCAATCGCATATGGGAGGCGTCCCGGCGCTCCGCGACCACGACGCTGCCGCCCCCATTGGATTGGTTCCATTGGTCGACCAGGGTCAGAAGGGCTCGCTCGCGATTTCCCGTGAAGGGGTGCCAGAGCACCAGGACGTTGACCCGGGGATCGGCGCAAGCGGACAGAGCCAGCGCAAGGGCAAGCGCGGCGATGACCACGCGCTTCATGAAATCTCCGTTGCCTGAACAAAGCCCTTTGGATCACGGCTGAGGCGGGCGGCCAGCACGCTGGGGTCATGACCGGTCACGACGATGGCGCCGGTCTCAATCGCCCAGGCTTGCCAGGCCCGCTTGGTATCAATCGTCGTCATGGGCAGAACATCATAGGCGGTCACCCATGGCAAGCGGCACATCTGAATCATGACGGTGGCCAATTCGCCCAGATAGAACAACAATCCGCGCGCCGAGGGCGCCTCGAGGAGGGCGTCCTCGACAATGACGCTCTGATGGCCTTCCGAGTGTCCCGGCGTCAACACGACCCGCACGCCGGGCGCAATCTCAGCATCGCCCTCCAACAGCGTCAACATCCCGCGCGATACCAGGGGCTGGAAGTTCTCCGCGAAATACGTATTGCGGGTGCGCTCATTGGGGCGCGCCGCGGCCTCGTACTCCGCACGTTGGACAAAATAGCGCGCGCGCGCAAAGGTCGGGCCAATATCGTCCGAATCAAAGGCGGTATTGATGCCCCGGTAACGCCCTCCCGAAACCGCCCGGGTCGCCCAACCACAATGGTCCCCATGCAGGTGGGTGAGGATGACGACATCGATGTCATCGGGCGCGACTCCGTGCCAGGCAAGATCGTCGATCAGCGTGCCCGCCGGCCGCTCGACCGTGTAGTACGACTCAAGCAGGGGCTTGTCACCGCATCCGCAGTCGACCAGGATGACCTTCCCACCCGCGCGGATGAGCGCGCTGCGGAGGACCTGCGGGATGCGATTATGCGCGTCCGGCGCCTGCAATTGGGCCCATTTCACCCGCGGCACGAGGCCATATTGCCCGCCCCCATCAGACAGGCAATTGCCATCGGATAGCAAAGTGACGCGCGCCAAAGGAGCTTCGGTCATGGTTCGAAGAGATTATATGCGCCCATCTGAGGCCAATGGATGGGTAGAATCGACGGCATGGCAACACCCGTCGTTACGATCAATGAACTCCACGCGCATGTTGGAGAGACCGTCACGCTGCAAGCCTGGCTGTATGACAAAACCCCCAAAGGCAAACTCGTCTTCATGCAGGCGCGCGACGGCACGGGCCGCTGCCAGTGTGTGCTGTTCAAGGGCGATTTCGACGAGGCGACATTTGAGGCCGTCAAGTCGCTGCCACAGGAGTCATCGATTGTGGTGACCGGGCTGGTCAAGGCCGATCCGCGCGCGCCGGGTGTTCCCGGCGGGTTCGAGCTGAGCGTCAAAGCGGTCAACATCTTGCAGCGAGCGGAGGACTATCCGATCACTCCGAAAGAGCACGGGGTCGAGTTCCTGATGGACAACCGGCACCTGTGGATACGTTCGGCGCGGCAGTGGGCGCTGCTGCGGGTGCGCGCCACCGTGATGCGCGCCATTCGGGGCTGGCTGGACGGGCGCGGGTTCATCGAGATGAGCACACCGATCCTGACGCCTTCAGCGGCCGAAGGAACGACCAATCTGTTCGAGGTGGGCTATTTTGAGGAGAAAGCGTATCTGGCCCAGACGGGCCAGCTTTACAACGAGGCGAATATCTTCGCGTTCGGGCGGGTGTATTGCTTCGGACCCACGTTCCGGGCCGAGAAGAGCAAGACCCGCCGGCATCTGACCGAGTTCTGGATGGTCGAGCCGGAGATTTCATATTGCGATCTGGACCAACTGCTTGAAATTGAGGAGCAGTTTGTCAGCCACATCGTTCAGACCGTGCTGCGCGAAAACGCTAATGAGCTCAAAGCGTTGGACCGGGATGTGAGCAAGCTCGAGAATATCCTGCCGCCCTTTCCGCGGATCACCTACGACGATGCGGTTAAGAAGCTGATTGAGATGAGGGCCGACCTCGCGGCGGGCGTGCCCGTCCTCCGCCACGATGGCAGGCCGCTCGAGGGGATAGAAGATCCGGCCCTGCTGGACATCACCTGGGGGATGGATTTTGGCGCGCCGCACGAGACGGCATTGACCCAGTTGTACGCAAAACCGGTCTTTGTGACGGGCTTTCCGACCGCCATCAAGGCCTTTTATATGGAGCCGTACCCTGGCCGGCCCGAGGTCTGCAAGAGCGCCGACCTGCTTGCGCCTGAAGGATATGGCGAAATCATTGGTGGAAGCGAGCGGATCAGCGATCCGGTCCGGCTTGAAGAACGCATCCGCGAGCACGGCCTGCCGATGGACCCCTATCGCTGGTATGTCGATTTGCGCAAGTACGGGAGCGTGCCCCACAGCGGCTTCGGGCTGGGCGTCGAGCGCACGGTCACCTGGATTTGCGGGAGCGAACACATCCGCGAGGCGTCGCCGTTCCCGCGCCTGATCAACCGGATGTATCCATAGGGATTGCGCCCGCGGGTCAGCGGGTTGCTTCGGGCAGAAAGGCCCGCGCGGTGAGGGCCGGGGCGGGCCCCTTGGCGAACAATCTGAGCATCAGCGCGGTGTTCAGGCCCATGGTGCGCTGCTCTTCCTGTTGGAAGTTGAAATGCGTCTGCCCATATACATTCCGATAGTAGCCGTAGTCGCTTGGGGTAAGCGCGACGGTCCCAATCGCAAATGGCGCTATCAGCCGAAGGCAGGGCGTCAACGTGTCGCTGTCCACATACGCCCCGTTCACCCGTCCCTGCACGTTTAGGGTGAGCGCGTGGAAGGGCGCGGTCTCAAATGTCACCGGAGTCGTGAACGCGATCGTGGCCGAATAAACGTTCCGGGTGATGAACTGGCGGGCGCCAATCGAGATCTCGCGGACCTCGCCCGCGGCCTGGACAAAGACGGGATTCAGTCCCTGGTTGATGCGGTCCCAGAACTGGACCCGGATTCGCACATCCTCGTAGTCTGCCTGGACGGTCGAGGCAAAGTGGGCCTCGAGGCCGTTGATCGCCAGCGGCGCGCCGGAATCGGCCGCTTCAAAGGGCAGACCAAGATACGTGCGCGGCGTGGCGCTCGTATAGGTGCAGGTCGCGCCGTTCACGGTGTCGAACACCGTCACGCCGAGGGCGGCCTGAATTGATGAGGTGGCGATTTGCGATCGGGAAATCAAGCCCGCGCACAGCAGCGCGGCCACAAGGGCCGCGCGCAAAGGACGACGAAGACACATTCGTTGCATTTTATGCGCGAATTACTCCTTGAAAGAGGTCTATATAATCTTTTAATGTGGCGTTTCTGGCGGGCGGGCGCGGTTCTTCTGGCGGTGGCGGTCATTGCGACGCTGCTGGCGCGCAACCTGCCCCCGGCCGGCGTCGAAGGCTTCACCGGAGAGCGATCGGCCGGGGGGCAGGCCCGGGCGCTGTGGAACATGACGCTGGATCTGGCCCGCCCCGCGCTCCAACTCGCCGCCCTGGCCGATATCCGCCCGAAGGTCGACAGTCCGTACGGGGTAAACACCTTTCTGCATCAAGAGGTTGAGCCTGCCAAGCGCGAGCGCCAGCTTCAGATGATCCGCGACGCGGGCTTTACCTGGATCCGCCAACCCTTCCCGTGGTACGACATTGAAGTGCAGGCCAAGGGCGACTTCACGGATCGGAGGAACGGACCCGAGAAGAGCGCGTGGGAAAAGTACGACAACATCGTGTCGTTGGCCGAAACATACGGGGTGCGGATCGCCGCCCGGCTCGAGGCGCCACCCGAGTGGGCCCATCGCGGCTACGCCGATCTCGGCACGCTGGGGCCCCCGGCCGTATTTGAGGATTACGCCGACTTTGTCGGCGCGGTCGTCCAGCGCTATAAGGGGCGCATCCGGGTCTACCAGCTATGGAACGAGCCGAACATCTTCCCCGAATGGGGCGCCCAGGCGGTCAACCCGGAGGACTACGCCCGGATGCTGTGCATGGCCTACGCCCGGGTCAAGGCGATCGATCCCGACGCGATCGTGCTGGCGGCCGCGCTCGCGCCAACCGTCGACCAAAGCGGGCGCGACCTGAGCGATCTGATCTTCCTGCAGCGGATGTACACGGCGGGCGCGGGCAAGTGCTTTGATGTGGCCGCGGCCCAGGGCTACGGGTTGTTCTCGGGGCCGGAGGATCGGCGAGTCTCTCCTCTGGGCACGAATGTCGCCCGGCACGTCCTGATGCGCGACATCATGGTGTCAAACGGTGACGCCAGCAAACCAATCTGGCTGGCCGAGGCCAACTGGAACGCCCTGCCCCAGGTTAACACCGGGATCACCGGCTACGGCAATTTCGGCATCGTCACCCTTGACGAGCAGGCCCGTTATGTGCCGCAACTGTTTGCCCGGGCAAAGCGCGACTGGCCGTGGGTGGGCGCGATCGCGGTGTGGTTCTTCAAGCCGGCCAGCGACGCGGATAAAAATCAAGCGGTCTACTACTTC
>JBKJQK010000177.1:0-7923 GCA_046594095.1 Anaerolineae bacterium
ATCATGGACCTTCGAGCGCGGACCGAGTTTCGGCGCGCCCATTTCCGACCCCGAGCAACGGTTGGTGATTGCGCTGGGCCTGGCCAAAGGCGAATCCATCAGCCTGGACGACCTCAAACTGAAGTTCTATCGCCAACTGGGATCGATTAAACAAGGACTGTATCAGGAGCTGGTCAAACAGGGCTTCTATGACAAGCGCCCGGACTCCACCCGGAGCTTGTATGGCGGAATCGGCTTTCTGTCATTGCTGCTGGCCGGCGCGGGCTGCTTCGCCTCGATCTTCTTCGTCGACTACAGCTCGTATGCGGTATGCGTGCCGATGGGCCTGGTGATCACCGCCATCGTGGCCATCATCGCCGCCCGCAACATGCCCCAGCGGACCCGGGCGGGCGCCGAGATGAAGATGCGGGCCGAGGCCTTCAAACGCTATCTCCAAAACATCGAGCGCTACACCGATTTGAAGGCAGCCACCGACCAGTTCAGCAAGTATCTGCCCTGGGCGATCGCGTTCGGGCTGGACAAGACCTGGGTGCGCAAGTTCGCCAGCGTCAACGCGCCGGCGCCGGACTGGTATGTGCCCTACGGCTACGGCTACCCCTACCCGGGCTACGGACAGTACTACGGCAACCGCGGAGGCGGAGGTGGCGTTCAGAGCGTTGGAAATTCGGGAGGCGGCCCGGCGATGGGCGACATCAGCGGGGCCGCCCGGGCGCCGACGTCGATTGGGGGGCTGAACGCGGGTCTGACCCTGGGGATGGCCGGCATCAGCGACGGGCTGACTGGCATGTTCAACTCCGTCAGCCGGACCTTCACAAGCCAGCCGCAGCCGGTGGCCAGCAGCAGCTCGGGCGGGTCCTTTGGCAGCAGCAGTTCGTTTGGCGGCGGCGGATTTAGCGGCGGCGGCGGGGGTGGCGGAGGCAGCTCCGGCGGCGGGGGCGGCGGATTCGGCTAGCCAACCGCCCCTGCCCTAGATGTCGGCGCGGGGCGTTACACTTGAGGACGCAATGGGAAAAACCTTCGGAATCGTCCTGATCGGAATCGGGCTGGGAATTTTGTTGCTCGCGGGCGCGTGGGCCCTGTCCAACGCGGGGCTAGATCCTTCCGCGCGGGTGCTTGTTCTTGCCTTCGGCTTCATTGTCGCGGCGCCGATGATCGGAATCGGCGTCATCGGCCTGGCCAAGGCCATGCGGGATTCGGGCGAAGAAGGCGTGATCGCCAAACAGCGCAAGCTGCTCAGCATGGTGATGACTCAGGGCAAGATCAACCTGCCCGACGCGGCCCTCGAGCTCCGGATGACCCGCGACCAGGTCAAGCAACTCGTCTACGATCTCATCGGCAAACAGCTCTTTAGCGGCTATGTCGACTGGGACGCGGGCATGCTCTATTCGGAGGAGTCATCGAAGCTCAAGACCGGCCGCTGCCCGAAGTGCGGGGGCGAGTTGACTCTGGCGGGCAAAGGTTTGATCAAGTGCGCCTATTGCGGAACTGAAGTATTCAGCAGCCAGTAGGCGCGTTGTTTTTTGTTGGAGGCGCATATGACCAGTCAATCACCCCTCGATCTCCTGCCCGGATACAAGGGCTACAAGGATCTTGAGCAGCGTCGTGAGAGCGACAAGCAGGCCCGCCTGGCCGTGGCGGCCGCGCTGACGGGCTTCGCCGGATCGATCAGCCGGATTCAGAATGACGCCCTGGGGGCCGGCGGGATCGGATTCATGGACGCGCTCGGCACTGTGAAGACCGCTCTACAGACACTGGCCGACCGGATCAGCGCGGCGCCGCGCGGCTATACCGGCCTGTTCGCGACGAACAACATTCGGGCCGAGACGCTGGACCAGATCCTGGCGTTCGATCGCGAGTTGCTGACCGAGACTGGATCGATCGGCCCGGCGCTCGAGGCAGTCGCCAAGGCCATGGATGCCGGGGCCGGCCAGAAAGAGGCGATCAAAGCCGCCCTGACCACGGTAAAGGCGGTTTCAATCGTCTTCGACAAGCGCGCCAGGCTGCTCGGCGGCTAGCGCGATTTCGGCGCGCCGCCGGACATTCGGGCCACATGAATAGTCCACTTCGGCGCACCAACCCGCCCCGCGCGGGCGAACAAATTGCTGTGGCCCCACGACCAGGAGGATTTGAACACTATGGCTCGAATCATTGACGTCATCGATTGGCCCGATCAGGGAAGCAACGACATCATGCAGCGGGTGCCCGAACAGGGCGCCGGCGATATTCGCCTCGGCTCGCAGGTCATCGCGCGCGGCTCCCAGACGGCTGTGTTCTACCGCGACGGCAAGGCGATGGATGTGTTTCGCGAGGGGCGCTACACCCTCTCGACCATGAACCTGCCGATTCTGTCGAGCATCATCGGCCTTGGCACGAACAACAAAACGCCTTTCCCGGCCGAAGTGTATTTCGTCACTACCAAGGACTTCATCGGCCTGAAATGGGGGACCCCGACTGAGATCACGGTGCCCGACGCGATGATGGGGGTTGTGCAACTCCGCGCCCATGGCACCTACTCGATGGCGGTCAGCGATCCGCAGCGCTTTGTGAGCCAGATCGTGGGGGCAAAGGGCCTGTACACCACGGGTGAACTGGTCGACTACTTGCGCGACATTCTGATCAGCGAAATCGCCAGCGTGCTGGGAACGACGATGGCCAAGAGCTCGCTGCTAAACTTGGCGGCCCTCCAGTCCGATCTGGGCGCGGCCATCCAGGCCAAGGCCGCCGACGACTTTGAGGCGATCGGGATCGCGCTGAAGAAGGTGTATGTGGTCGGGATCACGCCCAGCGATGAGACCGCCAAGGCCCTTAGCGCCCGCAGCGCGATGGGCGCGCTCGGGGTGAACTACATGCAATACCAGGGCGCCCAGGCCATGCGCGACGCCGCCCAGAACACCGGCGGCGGCGTGGCCGCGCTGGGCGCGGGCCTCGGGGCCGGGATGGGAATCGGCGGGATGATGGGCCAGGCCATCAACTCGGGGATGCAGACCTCCACTCCGCCCGTGCAGCAGCAGCAGCCCGCCGCAGCGGCCGCCCCCGCGGAGGCTGCGGCCAGCAAGGCCGCCCTGCAGCGCGCGCTGACCAACCTCGATATGCGATTGGCCAACGGCGACATCAGCGAGGCGCTATACACCAGGCTGCAGGCCAATCTGCAAAAGGCGTTTGACAGCGCGGCGGAATAGACTTCCTAACGCGAGGGTTTGTCGCGCGCACTTAACAGAAGAACGAAGAACGAAGGTCAACCGAAGCGCCCGGAGTTCTGGGACATCCGAAACTTCTGTTCTTCGTTCTTCTGTTAAGCGGCCACCGGTGGCTCGAGATTTGTTTCGATCCTGAACATTTTTGCCAGTGGCCGGCGCCGCGGAAGCGCGGTGCCGGCCACTTCTGTGAGTTTAATCCTTCCAGCGAGTGGAGTGTCGATGGGCAAATCCGTCAGCGAAGCAAAAACGGGAGATAGACGCGCGGGGTAAGAACCGACGTCGGGGTCGCAGTAGGTGTCCCTGTGGGTGTCGGGGTGTTCGGAACCAGAGTCGGGGTCGCGGTGGCTGTCGGCGTCGACGTCGCGGCGGGAGTGGATGTTGGCGTGGGGCTGGGCGGGACAACGGTGGCCGTCGAGGTCGCGGTCGGCGTGGTGGTCGGCGTTGCCGTCGGTGTGTTCGTCGCGCCGCCCGCGGGCAGCACAATCACCGTTCCACGCATCGTCCCGCCGAACTGGGCCCGGCCGTGGTTGGCGCATTGAAAATAGAAAGTGCCCGCAGTGTTGAACTGGACCGCAAAAAACGTGCCGCCGCTGTTGGCAAACCCCCCGGCAACGGGTGTGTCGCTGTTCGGGCCGTCAACCTGACGCAACGGGTGAGTTGAAAAGGTCCCCGACCAGGTTACCGACTCGCCCACCGTGATCGTGACGACGGATGGGCTATAGCTGCAACACACGAAATTGATCGCCTGGTCTTCTAGCGCGAGAGGCGCACTCAAATCGATGAAAACGCCCCCCGGCTTCACCGTATGCGCATTCACGTCGTGGGACCGACCCTGGCTGGCGCTCGCCGGAACGCTGGCGCCGAAGAACAGCCAGCCCGCGAGGCCGCAGGCAAAGGCCGAAAACAGAATGCCGCTCAGTCTAAGTATCCTCTTCATCATCCCCCTGTCCCGAGATCCAGCCGCCCAGTGAAGTTGGCAGATTAGCATGGATGGACGATTTGCGGGCGACGCGGCTGGGATTTCCGCGAACGGGACAGAAGCGGCCCCTTTCACTTCGGGCCTATCCGCGCCAATCGCCGTTCCGGGCGCAAAACGAGGCCAGCCTGATAGAATCGCCCGGCTATGCGCGTACCTATTTCGTGGCTCAAGGATTACGTTGACATCTCCCTGTCCGTCCCCGAACTCGCCGACAAGCTGACCCTGGCCGGCCTCGAGGTCGAGGCGATCGAATACATCGGCCTTCCGGGCGCCGAGCTTGTGTGGGATTGCGAACGCATCTTCGTAGGCGAATTGCTCAAGGTCGAGCGCCACCCCAACGCCGATAGGCTCCTCTTGGCTTCGGTCAACTATGGCCCGGGCCGCGACATCACGGTCGTGACCGGCGCGCCCAATATCGCGGTCGGCGACAGTGGGCTCAAAGTCGTCCTGGCGCTCAAGGGCGCAATGCTCTACGACGGCCACAAAGAAGGCCGCGTCCCGATGACGCTGAAGGAAGCCAACCTGCGCGGGATTAAGAACGACTCGATGGTGTGCAGCGAGAAAGAGCTCGGGATGAGCGACGAGCACGAGGGCATCATCCTCCTCCCCGCGGACGCCCCGGTCGGCGCGCCGTTACAGGATTATCTTGGCGATGCCGTTCTGGATATCGCCATCCTGCCCAACATCGCCCGCGCCACCGGAATCCTGGGCGTCGCGCGCGAGGTTGCCGCGCTGACCGGGCAGAGTCTCCGTTACCCGGACTCGACCTATGTCGAAGACGCGCCCGAGGCGGCCGCTGATCTGGTCGAAATCCGGATTGAGAACCCCAACCTGAATCCGCGTTTCACGGCCAGCGTCATCAAGGACGCCCAGTTTGGCCCCTCGCCCTACTGGATGCAGCGCCGCCTGCAATTGGTCGGCATCCGCGCCATAAGCAACGTGGTCGACATTTCGAACTACATCATGATGGAGCTCGGCCAGCCCACTCACGCGTTCGACTTCGACGCGTTGGCCGGCACGAAGAAGATCGTCGGCTCACGCCTGGCGAAGCCCGGTGAGACCCTCACCACGCTCGACGGCAAAGTTCGCGCGCTCCTCCCAACTGACATCGTCGTCATAGAGCCGACCCGAGCGATCGGACTGGCCGGAGTCATGGGCGGCGGCGACACCGAGATCAGCGATCGGACCCGCAATATCCTGCTCGAGATCGCCTCCTGGGACCCGGTCAGCCTGCGCCGGACCGTGCGCCACCACCAATTGCCGTCGGACGCGTCGTATCGCTACATCCGCGGTGTGCATCCCGCCCTGACCGTGCTGGCCCAGCGCCGGGCCCTCCACCTTCTTCAGCGCCATGCCAGCGGCAAGATATGTCGCGGCATCGTCGACGCCTACCCTAAACCCGCGCACGTCAACGTGATTGATCTCGATCCCGCCGAAGCGCGCCGAATCCTCGGAGTCGAGATACCACTGGCGGAGATCCGCCGGATTCTGGAAGCGCTCGAGTTTGAAGTCGCCGATGGGGCCAACCACCGGCTCCGCGTGACTGCCCCGCCCAACCGCCTTGATGCCGAGGGCGCTCATGACCTGATCGAGGAGATCGGCCGAATTTACGGCTACAACCGCCTTCCGAACACGCTCATGGACGACGAGATACCGGTCGGCCACGACACAAGCGCCTACGACTTTGAAGAGTCTCTGCGCGACGCGCTGGCCGGCGCCGGGTTGCAGGAGATCGTCAGTCCGCGCCTGACCGCGCCCGAGGCCGAGACCCGAATACTGTCCCCGGGCACTCCGGCTGACGACCGGGTGTATGTCACGCTGCAGAATCCAATCAGCGCGGATCGGGCGGTGATGCGGCACAGCCTGCTGTCCGGGATGCTCGACACCGTGACGGCCAACCTGCGCCACCACACCCGGGTGGCAATCTTCGAGCTGGGCAGTGTGTATCTCCCATCCGAGGAGGGCGTGCTGCCGGACGAGATGCCGCGCCTGGCAATAACCCTGTGCGGGGCCCGCGACGCCACCGGATGGGACGCGGCGGCGCGAGATGCGGCCGCGGCGCCGATGGACTTCTACAGCCTGAAAGGCGCGCTCGAGGCGATGCTGGCCTCGATTGGGGCGGTTGGGGCGCGCTTCGAGCCCGCCACGCATCCGACCTATTACCCGGGCCGTACCGCCGCGCTGCTCGCCCCGAGCGGCCAACAGATCGGCCTGTTGGGCGAGCTCCACCCGCGGGTGCGCGATGCATTTGGCCTTCCCGCGCTTCCGGTCCTGATAGCCGACCTGGATGTGGTCGCGATCCGGGCCATCGCGGGCGGGACGGCCGAGGTGGCTGATCCGCCGCGCTTCCCGGCCGTGACCGAGGATCTGGCCGTCATCGTGAACGAAGACGTTTCGGCCGCGCTGGTGGAAGAGACGCTCCGAAAGGCGGGCGGAAATCTGCTCCACGGCGTCCGCCTGTTCGACGTCTTTCGCGGCGAGCAGATCGGGGCCGGCCGAAAGAGCCTGGCCTACTCGTTGACCTACCAGGCGGATGATCGGACGCTGACCGACAAAGACATCGAGAAGCCGCGGGCCAAAGTCATTCGGGCGATCGAAGGGCAGCTCGGCGGAAGCATCCGCAAGTAGGACTGCGGTCGGTGAACCACGGACCGAAGACGAATGACCGGCGACCGCCGCAAGTCACGCGCCCGTCGGCGCCTCGGGGTGCGACATCTTGTAGTAATGATATAGATCCCCGAGGTTGGTCGCGTAAATCTCGGCAAAACCGCATGACGCGCAAATCCAGGCGCGAAGCTCGCCCTGACCGGACTTCCGGAGATAGATGAACGCGTGGTTGGCCGGCACGGGTTCCTGAATTTGGACTGCCAACGGACTCGAGCCGGTACTGGCGCCTTGGTCGCGGATGGCCAGGTCACCCATCACATAGGGCGATCCGCATTTCGTACAACGCATATTCTTCACCTAAAGCCTCCTTATGGCCCGCGGGCGCCCGGCAGCGGCGTGTTGTTCATCCGCCTATCTCGTAGAGCACCTTGATGCAATCCGCCTGGACGGCCTTGTCCCGACCTTTCATCCCAGCCGCGATCTCGGAAATGGCGGCGGTGTCTCTCCGCTCGGCCAATTCACGGGCGAGAATCTGATTGGGGACTTCGTCGCGCCGGCCAACCGCCGAAGCGATTCGACTGAGGGTGGACATGGATTCATATTATGTCGGCGGACGGCGGTCGTGTATACTAGAACATATGTTCTATATGGGAAGTCGCGCGATCACCTCCAACGCAAATTTGATTCCGGGACTCGCCTACTTCGAGGATTGGTTGAACGCCGATGAGCAGGCGGCGCTATTGGCGCACCTCGACACGCAGCCGTGGGAGCGCCAGGATGGCCGCCGAACGCAGGAGCACCTGCTTGGGCTGCGCGCGACATCGGTTCACCTGGCCGAGCTGGGAAAGCGGGTCGCGGCGGCCGGGCTGCTGGCCCGAAACCCAGCGCGGGTCGAAGTCGTGGAGTACCTACTCGGCGACGGCTCCAGATCGCCGTCGCCCGACACGGGTCGCGCGGGCTGCTGGGCGACGCTCAGCCTCGGATCATCGTGCGTGATGATTTGCGAGCACACCAGCCGCCGCCTGACCGTTCCCCTGCTGCTTGGGCCGGGCAGCCTGTTCGCGCCCCGCCCCGACGCGTGCTCAGCCTGGCGCCTGACGATCCCCAGTCGCAAGATGGATCAGTTTGAGGGACGCCGCT
>JBKJQK010000285.1:0-14052 GCA_046594095.1 Anaerolineae bacterium
ATGGTGAACTGCGGCGCGGCGATGTACATGACCCCAATCGGGCTCATGAACGCCGGCCACCCGCGGTCCGCCTACGCCGAAGCGATCGACTTCGCCGCCGCCCACCAGTGGAGCTACGGGCGGGAGGCGGCCGGGGTGATGGCCGCCTGCGTGGCGGCCGCGGTCGCGCCTGGCGCCAGCGTCGACGATGTGCTCGAAGCCGCCCGGACCCTGGCCCGGGATGGGACGGCGGGCGCGATCCGCGACGCGCTCGCGGTCGTAGGCGGAATCACCGACTGGCGCGAGGCAGTCGCGCCCGTGCAAACCGTCCTGTTGCCCTACATGCCCGGTGGCTGGACGGCCGACCGGCGCCCATCGGGCCTGCCCAGCCGGGAAGGCGCCATCGAGGAGCTGCCCGCGGCGCTCGCACTGTTGTCGGTGACGCAGGGCGACTACGCCGAGAGCGTCATCGCGGCCGCCAACTACGGCCACGACTCGGACTCGATCGCGATCATGGCCGGCAGCATCGCCGGCGCCCTGGCCGGGTCCGAAAAGCTGCCCGCCGATTGGGTGAGGACGGTCACGGAGCGCAACCAGATCGACTTCGGGGAACTGGGCGACGCGCTTTGCGACCTATTCATGGCGCTCGAGAGGAAGGCCTGGGACGAGACCGTCGACCGGCGGCTCCGGCTGGGGCTGGCGACGGCGCACGCGCCCGTCGCGGGCGGATAGGGATGCAAGCCGGACGCGAGGGAACGGCCGGGCACCGCGGCGCCGAGGCGCGGTCAGATTGCTGGGTGCGGGTCTGGTCCGGAGTACCAGACCAGACCCGTGCGATCCGCAGCAAGGTCGAGTCGATGTATGGCGCGTCGATTCGGGCCCTGGTTGAATCGACCCTCGCTGCGCTGGGCGCGGCCGATCTGTCGATCGAGATTGATGATCAGGGCGCCCTGCCCTACACCCTCATGGCCCGGATCGAGGCCGCGGTCAAGCGGCTGAGGCCCGAGGTTCGAGCTGAAGCGCTCCCACCTGCGCTACCGGACCCAGGCCCGCCACGTCCTGCGCTCCGGCGCTCGCGGCTGTATCTTCCCGGCGACGCGCCGAAGTATTTCATCAACGCCGGCCTGCACCAGCCGGATGCCATCATCCTCGACCTCGAGGACGCGGTCGCGCCGACCGAGAAGGATGCCGCCCGAATCCTGGTCCGCAACGCGCTGCGGGCGGTCGACTTTGGCGGGGCCGAGCGGATGGTTCGGGTAAATGCGCTTCCAGGCGGATTGGCCAACATGGCCGCGCTGCTCCCGCACGGCGTGGACGTATTTGTCTTGCCCAAGGTCGAATCGGCCGACGAGTTGGTGGCCGCCCACCGTTTGATCGCCGAGGCGGGCGGGGCGGCCAGGTTGCTGCCAACGGTCGAGACCGCCCGCGGGGTGTTGCGCGCGGCCGAGATCGCGGCGGCGCCAGGCGTGGTCGCGCTGAGCATCGGGCTGGAGGACTACACCGCCGATATCGGCGCAACTCGGACACCGGAAGGAACCGAGAGCTTGTTCGCCCGCAGCCAGATCGTGAACGCGGCCCGGGCGGCGGGCGTTCAGCCGCTGTCTTCGGTCTACGCCGATGTCGACGACCTCGAGGGCTTTCTGGCCTGGTCGCGGGCCCAGATGCGGATGGGCTTTGACGGGGTGGCCTGCATCCATCCGCGCCAGGTCCGCGTCGCCCACGAGGCTTTCGCGCCAACGCCCGACGAGATCGAGCGCGCGCGGCGGATCGTCGAGGCCTTCGACGACGCAGCCGCCAAAGGCATTGGCGCCGTAGCTGTCGATGGAAAGATGGTCGACGCGCCAGTGGCCGCCCGCGCCCGGCGCGCGTTGGCCCGCGCTGCCGCCGCGAGGGATGGCGCATGACGCTCCAACCGAACCCAATCACCGGGCGGCCGGTGCCCATCGAGGCCAACGGGCGGGCGCTTACACCGTTTCAGGGCGTGGGCGGGTTCATCCCCCGCGGGCGGCGCAAGGCCGGGCCGCCGATTCGCTCCGCGGCCGAGTTCCCGCCGGACGGCGACAAGCGCGCGCCAAGCCTGACCGAGGCCCTTCACCGGGCCGGGCTGCGCGACGGCATGACGATCTCGTCCCACCACCATTTGCGCGACGGCGACAGCCTGATGTTTCGAGTCTTCGACGAGGCGGCGTCCATGGGCGCGCGTGACCTGGTTTGGTTTCCGTCGGCGGCCTTCCCCTGCCATGCCCCGCTGATCGAGCGGATCAAGGACGGGACGATCCACCACATCGAAGGCAGCCTGAACGGCGGGTTGGGCGAATTCGCCTCGGCCGGCCACATGCCCGGACTGGCGGTGCTGCACTCGCACGGCAGCCGGTATCGCGCCCTGCAGGACGGCGATGTGCGGGTCGATATTGCCATCATCGCCGCGCCGAGCGCGGACGCGTTTGGCAACTCCAACGGGGTGGACGGCCCCTCGGCGTGCGGGCCGCTGGGCTTCGCGTTGGGCGATGCCCAATATGCCGACCACGTCATCATCGTCACCGACAATCTCGTGCCCTTCCCGTGCGCGCCGTGGGCGATCCAGGGGACGCTGGTCGATCAGGTCGTGGTCGTGCAGTCGATCGGCGACCCGGCCCGGATCGTCTCGGGCACGACCGCCATCACCCGCTCGCCCGACCGGCTTCTTATCGCCGAATACGCCGCCCGCTTTGTCCGAGCGGCCGGGATCATGCGGGAGGGCTTCTCGTTTCAGGCCGGGGCGGGCGGCACCCCCCTGGCGTTCACGATCTTCCTGCGCGACCTGATGCGGGCGACCGGGACGCGGGCCCGCTTTGTGCGCGGCGGGAGCACTCGCTATCTGGTCGAGATGCTGAACGAGGGCCTGACTGACTTCATCCTGGACGGCCAGAGTTTCGACCTCGACGGGGTGCGCTCGCTGCGCGACAACCCGCGCCACCTGGCGACCAACCCATCGATCACCTACAACGAGCACGGCAAGGGCAAGGTGGCCTCGTTGGTCGATGTGGCGGTTTTGGGCGCGACCGAGGTCGACCTGGATTTCAACGCCAACGTGGTCACCCACTCAGACGGGCTTCTACTTCACGGGATCGGGGGCTGGCAGGACGCGCTGTCGGCCCGCTGCGCGATCCTGGCAGTCCCCTCCTTCCGCGACCGCGTGCCGATCATCAAGGATCGCGTGACGTCGTTGTGCGCTCCAGGCGAGATGGTCGATGTGGTGGTGACCGAGCGCGGGATTGCGGTCAATCCGCGACGGGCGGATCTGCTCGAGGCAGTCCGCGGTTCGGGCCTGCCGCTGCGGACGCTGGCGTCACTCAAGGCCGAGGCCGAGGCGATCTGCGGCGGACCGCCCGCCCCGCCCCGCCTGACCGACCGCCCGATCGGGGTGGTGACCTGGGTGGATGGCACGGCCCTGGACACGGTGTATCAGGTGGCGGGGAGTTGAGCCACTCGGACTCGAAGACGGCCAAGACCGGGTTTGTGATCCGACGGCGTGACCCCATCGCACAAGGCCGCCGAAGAAGGCACGCCTAGAAGTCCAGCCGCGCGTCCCTGTGGCGACCCCGTGAACGTATTTTCCAGCGCGCGGAGCGGCGATCCGTTGGCCAGACTCAAGCGCTCGAAGTCATGCGGTTAGCCCTTCAGGCAACGTCGGCCAACTTTATACAGCTATATTACTCAGTGGACAAGCCGACGCCAAAGCGATCTGACCGCTTACCGATAACGGTCGAGCCGGGTCAAATCTGGAGCGCTCAGACAGCCTACTCCCCGCTTTCGCGCGTCGCGGCCCAAGCGACAAATCGCGGCAGGGGCGGTCTGACCGCTATCCCGAAGCCCGCCCAATCGTTCATCCTGGCGGTCAGACCGCAAACCCGCGGCTATATCCTGCCAGCCAGGGATGCTCTGGAGTCTGGCTCGACTGTCCAACGGAATTACTTATGGACCCCGGCACTTCGCCGGGGTGACGTTCCTTGAAAGTGGATGGGAGCAGGTCGATAGCCTCGCAATGGACTTCGTCCATGTTGCGCGGCGCTTCGAGCGCCGCGACCCCCGCCATAACTTCACCCGCCCCAGACCATAACGCGCGGCTGAGGGGATCTCTAAAAACACTTGCCCTGCCGCCCATTTGCGCCCATAATCAGCCTACGAATATGGAAATCGAATACGTTGAACGGCCTCCCCGAATCCTGCCCGAATTGCCCATCGGCGAGGAGAAAATTCCCAACCCGCCGGAGAAGAACACGGCCGGCGGAATGGACGTCGCCTCCCTGATCCTGCCCCTCGTCAGCATCCTTGGCTTTTTGCTGGCCAGCGGCTCGGGCAACCCGCTTGCGATGGCGCCCATGGCCATCATCATGCTCGCCTCCAGCGGGGCCTCCATTTTCCAGAGCCTGAGCGGGCGCGGCGAGTACGAGGCAAAGAAGCGCAAATACGTCATCCTGCTCAAGGAACTCCGGCAGGAGATGGAGATCTCGCACAATACCCAGCGCACCTTCTATCACCACAACTACCCGGACATCGAGACGATCAAAGAGATCGCCCACCTCCGTGAGAAGAGCCGCTTCGGCTCTCGATTGTGGGAGCGCCGCCCAAGCGATCCGGATTTCGGGCACGTCCGCCTGGGCATGGGCACCCGCCCCAGCAGCCTGGTCTACAAGGCCGAGGCGGGGAATGACCCCCTCACCCCCAATCAGCTCGCCCAGGATGCCGAGAAGCTGATGAAGGACTCGATGACAGTCGACGATGTGCCGATCACAATTCCCCTGCGCGCAAATGGCCCGACCGGCCCCGGGGCCAACATCGAAGGCGAAGACAAGAAGGGTCTGCCCGGCCAGCCGACCGGGCCGCGCCACATGGTCGGAATCTACGGCAAGAACACATCCAACACGGCCGATTTCGCGCGGGCCATGCTGGTCAATGTTGCCGCCTTCCACGCCCCCCAGGATGTGCGCATCCATGTGCTCAGCAGCCCGGGCCGCGAAAAAATCTGGCAATGGACCGATTGGCTGCCCCACTGTGTCGTTCAAGGCGACGAGGACCCCAACAAACCTCGCCCGAAGGAGCAGCTCTGCTTTGACGGCGAGCGCCCCAAGGTCCAGGTTTTCTGGAAGCGAATCAAGAAAGACCTCGACCAGCGCCAGGTCCGTTTGCGCGACTCTGGCGACGACAACGCCGGCGGCAAACCGGACGTCAGCCTGCCCTTCTACCTGATCGTCGTCGACATGCTCGGCGACATTCCCGAGAACTCGCCGCTGAACGATGTGGCCTCCGAGGCCGTGGTCGCGACGGCCAATGCCAGCGGGCCGACCCTCGGCGTGGCCTTCATCTTTCTGGCCAACGACACCACCCGCATTCCGTCCGAATGCCAGTCCATGATTGAAGTGGCGGCAGCCGGGGACAAGGTGGTCTTCCGGTATACCGAGGTGGGGTTGAACTCGCCCCGTTATCTCGGCACGGCCGACCAGATCACCGCCGACGACGCGCGCAACAACTTCGCCGCGGCAATCCGGCGGCTCGAGCTTCAGCGCCCGTTCGGCGCCGACCTGCCCCGCTCGATCGACATGCTCGGCATGCAGTCGGTGGTCGAAAGCCGGAAGATTGACACGGTCGACAAGCTGACCGTCAAGGAATCCTGGGAACGCAGCCTGATTCCGAAAAACCAGGAATGGCTCAGCGCGCCCATCGGAATGGTCAGCGGCAAGGAGGCGCGGACCCTGATCTTCTCGGCCAAAGAAGGCGGCGACGGCGTGCACGGGATGATCGCCGGAACGACCGGCTCGGGCAAATCCGAACTGCTGCTCACCCTGATTGCCGGAATGGCGATCAAGTACGACCCGCGGATCGTCAACTTCGTCCTGGTCGACTACAAGGGCGGCGCCGCCTTCGAACCGTTCAAGAAACTCCCGCATTGCGTCGATATCCTCACCAATCTGCAGGCCAACGCGGTCGAACGCATGTTTGTCGCCATCGGGGCGGTCATGGACCAGCGCTCGCAGTTGCTGGCCCAGGCCAACGCCAAGGACCTGGTCGACTACCGGGCCAAGATCGCGCCCAGGCTGGCCGCCGACAGCCCGCTTCCGCGGACCTTCCCGCATTTGTTCATCATCGTCGACGAATTCGCCGAGATGGTGACCCAGAACCCGGACTACAAGGCCAAGTTCGAAAGCGTCACCCGCCTCGGGCGCGCCTTCGGGGTGAGCCTGTTGCTGGCCACCCAACGCCCGGCCGGCGTCGTCACCGACCAGATGCGGGCCAACATGAAGTTTCGGATCTGCCTTCGGGTGGAGACCTCGGACGACAGCAAGGAACTGCTCGGCCGGCCTGACGCCGCATTCCTGGCCAACATCGGCGGCCGCGGCTATATCCAGGTCGGCAACGATGTCCTCCAGGCCGTCCAGATGGCCCGCGCCGGCGGCGACTACACCGACGAGCGCAAGATCGCGCTCAAGGACGTCTACTGGCTGGACGAGGAGAAAATGCCGGCCCTGAACGCGCCCGCGGACGCCCCCTCGTACAGCGGAGTCGAACTCGGCGAGGCGCTTGGCCTCAAGCCGGGCGAGAAGCCGACCACCATGGTGGACTGGATTGTGGGCATCACCGCCCTGCGCGCGGTCCGCGACAACGTGCCGAAGCAAGTCAAACCGTGGCCCGAGGTTCTGCCTGAGCACCTCTCGCTCACCGATCCCGTCGACGCGCGCTACCTCAACAGCGACCGCGCCATCGGGCCGGACCGGACCGTCGTCATCAACACCGACATCGACGCCTGGCTCAACAACACCGAAGAGAAGTCCCTGTGGCCATCCACGGACTGGAAGAACCCCCTCCCGCTGCGGGCTGACATCGGGCTGATCGACAACCCCTTCAACGCCGAGCAGCGCCTTCTCAGTATCGACATGGCCAATGGCCCGGTCATCCTGTTTGGCGGCTCCGGGCGCGGCAAAACGACCTTCGTCAAGAGCCTGCTGACCGCGCTGGCGACCCGCCGCTCCCCTGCCGAGTTGAACATGTATGCCTTCGACTTCGGGCGGGGCGGAATGAAGGCGATCACCGCCCTGCCCCATCTGGGCGCCTCGATCGACGCGTCCGAAACCGCCCGGGTGGGCCAGCTCATGCGCATGCTGCGCAACTTCATCAACGAGCGCCAGGAGAAATTGGCCAAGTTCGCCAACCTCAACGACTACAACGAGAAGAACCCGAAGCAGCTATTCCCCGAGATTGTCGTTGTCATCGACAACTTTGCCGAGTTCAAGGAAAGCTACGAGGACATGATCCCGGACCTCATGGCCCTGGTCCGCGACGGCCGCCAGTTTGGCATCTACTTTGTCATCACGGCCTCGACGATGAGCGACCTGAACGCCAAGCTCTACAACCTGATTTCGCAACGCCTTACGCTTACCCTGACCGACGTATCGATGGTCCAGGACGTCATCGGTTGCAAGGGCCGGCCGTTTGACAACGTTCCGGGCCGCGGGATGGTCGGGATTGCGGTCAAAGACACCCCTCTGCCGATGGAGATCCAGGTCGGCATGCCGGGCCAGCCCGACCAGGCTGCGACTTCCGACAGCGTCGATGAGTTCCAGGGCATCGCCCAGCGCATGGAGCGGGTGTGGTTTGCCCAGGGCGGCAAGCGGCCGGCGGCCGAGCTGCCCCGCTCGCTCACCCTCCTCGACATGTACACCCTCCTTGACGCGAAGCCGGTCACCACGATCCAGGACCTCGACATCGCCGAGAAGTGGAAGCGCAGCATGGAGACCAAAAACCAGGAGTGGTTACGCGCGCCGATCGGGTTGATCAGCAGCAAAGACATCAAGACCCTGGTTTTCCAGGCCCAGGCCGACGGCGTGCACGGGATGGGCGCCGGCACGACCGGCTCCGGCAAGTCCGAAATGCTCCAGACGATGATCGCGGCCATGGCGATCCGATATGACCCGCGCATCGTCAACTTCGTCCTCGTCGACTACAAGGGCGGCCCGACCGTCGAACCTTTCCGGATGCTTCCCCACTGCGTCGACATCGCGACCAACTTGCAGGGCAACGCGGTCGAGCGCATCTTTACGGCCATCAACGCCGAGATGAACCGGCGCTCGGACATCCTGGCCAAGGCCGGCGTGCCCGACCTGGTCGACTATCGCAAGAAAGTCCTTCCGACCCGCAAAGCCGATTCGCCCTTCCCCGACACGTTCCCGCACCTGTTTGTCATCGTCGACGAATTCGCCGAGATGATCACCCAGAACCCCGAATATCGGGCCAAGTTCGAATCCATCACCCGCCTCGGCCGGTCCTTCGGGGTCAGCCTGATCCTGGCCACCCAGCGCCCAACGGGCGTGGTTTCGGACCAGATGCGGGCCAACATGAAGTTCCGCCTGTGTCTGCGGGTGGAGACGCCGGAGGACTCAAAGGAGTTGCTCAAGAAACCCGATGCCGCGCAGCTCCCGCAAATCGGCGGGCGCGGCTATGTCCAGGCCGGGACCGACGTCCTGACCGAAGTCCAGGTCGCCTGGTCGGGCGCCCCCTACGACGGCGACAAGTCGCCCGATTCGCCCTATCAGCGCGAGAAGGTTCTGGACGCCCTTGGTCATCCCGCCGACGCGCCCCGCTCGGTGCTCGGGTGGCTGGTCGGCGCGCTGGCCGCCGAAGCCAAGTATCAGAACATCCCGAAGCAATTCAAGCCGTGGCCGGACCCGCTGCCATCGATCATGCCCATGAACTCGCCGATCGACGCGAGCTACATCAACGAGATCAAGGACGACACGGTCATCCTTAGCCCGGCCCTCAAGACCTGGGTCGACAACCCCGACTTCGCAGCCAAGCTGAGCCCGCGCGACAAGGGCCTGTGGCAGAACTGGAACTGGGAGCAGGCGCTGCCCCTGCGGGCCACCATCGGCGTCATCGACGACCCGTTCTCAAGCAGCCAACGCCTTCTTAAGGTTGACATGGGCGGCGAGCCAATCGTCGTCTTTGGCGCGTCGGGAAAAGGCAAAACGACCTTTCTCAAGTCATTGTTCTTCGACCTGGCCGCCCAGCGCTCGCCGGCAGAACTGAACATCTATGCCCTCGACTTTGGGCGCGGCGGCCTGCGCCAGGTCCGCCAGCTTCCCCACTGCGGCGCGACCATCGACGCCTCCCAGCCCGACCGGGTGGAAGCGCTGTTCCGCATGCTGCGCGGGATCATGAACGAGCGCCAGGAGCGGCTCCAGCGATTCGCCTCGCTCGAGGACTACAACCTCGCCCACCGCGACACCCCGGAACAGGTCTTCCCGGCCATCGTCGTGGCGGTTGACAACATGGCTGAATTCAAGGAGAACTTTGACGGCCTGATGCCCGACCTCCAGGCCTTGGTCCGGGACGGGCGCCAGTTCGGCATCTACTGGATCCTGACCGCCAACCAACTGGCCGATGTCCCGCACAAGCTCTATAACCTGATCAGCCGGCGCTACGCGTTCACCATGAGTGAGGACGGGGCGTATGGCGACATCGTCGGGCGCGGCGCGCTGGCTCTGGCAAACGTGCCCGGGCGCGGGCTGGTCAACGTCGAAGGCCAGCCGCTCGAATTCCACCTCGCCATCCCGGTCGTTCAGGGCGACAAGGACCCGTATATGCGTCTGGCCGAGCGGATGGACAAGGCCTGGGCGGCCCTGGGCGGCAAGCGCCCGTCAGCTGAAATCCCAAAGGCGGTCACGCTGCTCGAGATGTACCAAACGATTCTTGGCAAGCGCATCGACCGGATCGGCGATCTCGGCATCTCAGAGAACTGGAAGCGCAGCATGCTGACAGAAAACCAGGAGTGGCTGACCGCTCCGATCGGCTATGTCAGTAGCAAGGAAATCCGGACGATGATCTTTTCGGCCAAGGCCGGCGGCGACGGCGTGCACGGCATGGCGGCCGGCACCACCGGCTCCGGCAAGTCCGAGATGATCCAAACCTTGATCGCCGCGATGGCCATCAAATACGACCCGCGGATCGTCAACTTCGTGCTGGTTGACTACAAGGGCGGCCCGACGATCGAGCCGTTCCGCAAGCTCCCCCATGCCGTCGATCTGGCCACCAACCTGGATGGCAACGCCGTCGACCGGATCTTCATCGCCATCAATGCCGAAATGAACCGGCGATCGTCGATCCTGGCCAAGACCGGTGTCGCCGATCTCGTTGAATACCGCAAGAAGGTCATCCCGACGCTCAAGCCGGGCTCGCCCTTCCCGACCACGTTCCCGCATCTGTTTGTCATCGTCGACGAGTTCGCAGAGATGATGACCCAGAACCCGGACTACAAAGTCAAATTCGAGTCGATCACCCGACTCGGCCGGTCCTTCGGGGTCAGCCTGATTCTGGCCACGCAGCGCCCCTCTGGCGCGGTGACCGACCAGATGAAGGCGAACATGAAGTTCCGGATTTGCCTGCGGGTGGAGACCACCGACGACTCGAAGGAAATGCTCGGCCGCCCGGATGGGGCAATGCTTCCGGCCATCGGCGGCCGCGGCTATGTCCAGGTCGGCGGCAGCGCGCCGATGGAGGTCCAGGTGGCCTGGTCCGGCGCGCCCTATGATGAGACGAGAACGGACACCAAGTACCCAACCGACGAGATTCTGAAGGCCATCCAAAAAGAGGATGACCCGCCCCGCTCGCTGCTGGGCTGGCTGGTTGGCGCGCTCCAACTCGAATCGCAGCGCCAGGGCATCCCGAAGCAGTTCAAGCCGTGGCCGAACAACCTGCCGGCGCTGCTGCCGATGAACGAGCCGGTCGACGCCAGCTACATCACAAAGGATCCTCGATTCCCGACGCTCATCATCAACCCCAAGATCACCGAGTGGGTGGCCAACCGCGACCCCAGGCCGATCTGGGACCCGATCGACTGGAATCAGCCGATCGCCCTCGAGGCCCGGATCGGCATCGTCGACAACCCATACCAGGCCGAACAACGCGTTCTGAACGTAAGTGTTTCGAACGATCCGCTGATCGTTCTCGGCGCGGCTGGCCGCGGCAAGTCGACCTTCCTCAAGACCCTGATCACGGCCCTGGCGGCCCGCTACTCGCCGGCCGAGTTGCACATCTTCGCGATGGACTTCGCCCGCGGCGGGCTCAAGGCCCTGCGCGCCCTGCCCCATGTCGGCGGCATCGTCGACAGCAACGAAGAGGAGCGCGTCGAGCGCCTGTTCCGGATGATCCGCAACACGATCGACGAGCGGCAGATCCGGCTCTCGGCCTACGACTCGCTCAACGACCACAACGTCAAGAATCCCGACAACGTCATGCCGCTCATCCTCGTCGTCGTCGACAATGTGTCGGAGTTTCGCGAGACCTACGAGAAATTCTTCCCCGACCTGCTCCAACTCGTCCGCGACGGGCGCTCGTTCGGGGTCTATTTCGTCGTCACCGGAACGCTGATCAATGACGTCCCGGCCAAGCTGTTCAACTTGATGGGGCAGCGGGTGACGTTCACCCAGGGCGACCCGATGGACTACTCCGGCATCGTGGGCCGCGGTTGGGTTCCCATCCCGGACGTCCCTGGCCGGGGCCTGTGCGTCGAAATGGAGGGCGGAAAGCCCTTCCCGATGGAATTCCACACCGCAATTCCGGTCGGACTAGGCGAAGGCGACCCGATCCGTGAGCTGTGCGCCCGGATGAGCGCGGCCTGGAAGATGCTCACCGACGCGACGCCGATGCTGGCCCGCAAGAGGGCCAAGACCATCGAACCGCTGGGCCGGATGATCGACCTGGCAAGCGTATTGCCCGAGGTCGGCCGGGGCGAGCCCGGAATTGTCGCCCCCATCGGCTTGAACGACCTCGATCGGGAGCCGACCCGGGTCGAGTTTGGGGCCAAGGGTCCGAACTGGATCCTGGTCGGCCCGCCGGTGACCGGGAAGACCACCGCCCTGCGTTCGCTGACCCTGTCCCTCGCCCATAGTTACTCGCCGAGCGAAGTCGGTCTGATCCTGTTTGATCCCTCGGACAGCACCCGGCGTTTCTACGCGTATGGTTCTGGCGAGGACACGCTGGACAAGTTGCCCCACGTGATGGCCACGGTCTCAAACGGCAAAGAGCTGGATGAGCTGATCCTGCGGTTGCGGGCCGAATACGACGAGGAAGTCGGCGCCCGGCTGGCCGCGCTGCCCGACGGATACATGGCCCAGGACAACAGCCGGCGGTCGATCATCATGATCATGGACCACTACGATGACATCTCGGCCATGAACCGGACGAGCAAGCTTGGCGGGACGAATGCGCTCGCCGAGATCGGCAAGGGCAAGAATCTGCGCTTCGCAATCGGCGGGTCGCTCGGGATTCTGCGGGACGGGCAGGACGAGCTGCGCCGTCGGGCCGAGGGCTCGCGCTACACCGCGGTCCTGCAGGATGTCGAAACTGTGCGCTACATGGGCATCCGGATGCAATTCCCGACCAAGGAAATGCCGGCTGGGCGCGGTTTCATGATCAAGGCCGTCAGCGGTCAGCTCGTCCAATTTGCCCTGCCGGTCGTTGATGGAAAAAATGGGCGGTCCGCGGATGAGCAGCTGTCTGAGATGATCCGGTCCATCCGCGAGCGCTACTTCGACAAACCGCAGTGGAGTTACTACGGAAAGGATCTGGTGGCCCTCGAAAAAGCCGTCCGAGGAGATGAGGCGGCACCCGGGGAGGGCGGCGCGCCTGGGGCCGTACCCGGGGGTGACTCCGAGGTCATCGCCTATTCATCGTCAACGACATCGGCAATGGATGAAATCACCAAGTTGCTGGCGGCCCAGTCCGCGAAGGCGGCAGGGATGGAAATCAAGCTTGATGCGATCAACCTGACGTCAAAGGAAGCGCCCGAGGAATCTGCGCCAAACGGGACCCAGGCGACGCCCGAAGCCGCAAAGCCCTAGCCGGGCGCCCTGGAGTAGATAAACCATGGAACGCATCAATCTGATCCTGGATATCCGCGACAAGAGCGTCGGCCCCAAAAAGGTCAACCTGCGCGGAAACATGACTGCGGGCAACCTGATCATGACGATCAAGGACCGCTTCAATCTGGACGGCAACTACCTCCTGCGGCCCTCGGGAACCCGGACCGTGCTCAAGGAGGATTCCACCCTGGAAAACGCCGGCCTGCGCGAAGGCGCCGTGCTCGTCTGCCAGCCCATCATCGAAACGACTGGAACGTTAAACGCGATCGCGCGTGGCCAGCCCATTGCCTTCAGCCGGCCGTTTTCGCGAGTCTTTCTGCGCGAGTCGCGCACCTTGCGCGAGTTCGAGGTGCGCTGGCACCCGGCCGTCCTCGGCCGGCGCGATTTGCGCGATCCGAGCAAGAACCGGCTTCTGGTGGTGGACTTCGAGGGCATGGAACCCCTGCCCTCCGTCTCGCGTCACCACGCAGCGATCACCGAGGAGGGTGGTTCAATGTTCATCGAAGCCATTACGGATCGCAACCCGGTGCTGTTGAATGGCCAGCGTATCCAACCCGGCGCCCGGCGGGTTCTGAACGCCGGAGACACGATCAAGCTGGGCGACTTTGTGCTGAACTTCTATCTGACAGTCTGAGCGACTGCCGGAGCGTCCTGATGATCGAACCCCGCGCCAGGCATCGCCAAACCGGGGCCCTTTCGCGCTCAATTAACACAAGAACGAAGAAAGAAGGCGGACCGAAGCACCCGGGATTCTTGGTCGTCCGTAGCTTCCGTTCTTCGTTCTTCAGCGATACTGCCTACATCTGAACGCGCGTCTTGTCATCGGAGGGACCGTAACTCGGACTGGCAAAGCCCGCGCCGCCGGTATTGAAGATGAGACGAACTCCGCGCCGGGTCATGTCGCCGAGTGTGATCTCATCCCCATTTTGGAGCGGATAGGCCTGGTTGGGAGTAAGCGGCCGCGCCCCGATTCGGGTGCCGTTGGAAGACCCCAGGTCGGTGAGCCGGTATGTCCCCGAGCCATCGCGCGTAATGCGCGCGTGGGCGCGGCTGATTGAGCTCTCGACGCCCGGGTAGAACTGCAGATCCGCCTGTTCGCCGCGCCCGAGAACTTGATCCGGCTTATCCAGCCCGATCTGCCGGCCCCGCAGCTGCGGAGGCCCGTCGGCCACGACCAACG
>JBKJQK010000424.1:0-3791 GCA_046594095.1 Anaerolineae bacterium
CCGCAAGCGCAAGCACAAAACAGGCCAGCGCGCACACCCCGATCACGCCCGCCAGAGATAGGATCAGCAGCGGCCGACTGCGCGGGTCCGCCCACAGCGCGCCAAAGGGCGCCTTGACGCTGTCCAGAAAAGTGCTTTGCTTCGCGACCGGCCCGCGTGGGTCGCCCAAACCCGGTTCGTTCTCCCATGAGCCAGGCCCCTCGCCGGGCAACGGCCAATCTTCACTGGCATCGTTGAGCGGCGGCGGCGCGGGCGGTTGCGAAGACATGTCTGCGGATTATAGCCAGCCCACTCGGTCAAGACAGTGTGCGATTAACCTCCGGGGCTGGCGCGCGCATCCTACCCGCCGCCGCCTGGCCCGCCCAGGCCGCCATCTGTCAGCTTGCGCAGGTCGGACAGGACCGCATCCACGTCCGCCAGGGTGATCGGAGAGCCATCCTTCTTGGTCAGCGTGCCAGCCTCGATGCGGGCCGAAGCGACCTCGCGAATCGTGGCGTTGCGCTTCATCGCTTCCTTGACCAGCTCCGCGCCGGCCTGGTAGCCGATCACAGGGTTCAGCGCCGTGACAACGATTGCATTTCGGCCAAGCCAGGCGGTGGCTTTCTCGCGCTGAGCGGTGATCCCGACCACGCACTTGGTGGTGAAGGCATTGATGGCGCCGATCAGGACCTGCATCATCTCGAACAGGTTGTGGGCGATGATCGGCATCATCACGTTCAACTCGAGCTGACCGGCCTGAGCGGCCAGCGCCACGGCGTGGTCGTTGCCCTGGACGTGGAAGCAGGTCATGTTGAGCATCTCGGCCATGACCGGGTTGACCTTGCCGGGCATGATCGACGAACCCGGCTGCACGGCCGGCAGGCGGATCTCGTCGAGGCCCGTGGTCGGGCCCGAGCTCAGCAGGCGGAAGTCATTGGCGATCCGGGTGAGGGTGACGCACAGGGTGCGCAGGCTGCCGCTGAAATCGGCCGCGTCGGCCATGCTCTGCATGCCCTCAAACAGGTTGTCGCTCTCGCTCAACGGTTGGCTGAGCAGGCGGGCCATCACCTTGACCATGCCCTTGTGATAGGCCGGATGGGCGTTCAGGCCGGTGCCGGTGGCGGTGCCGCCGATCGGCATCCGACGGAGCGCGTCGGCGGTCCGGCAGATCCGGTCGGCGTCGCGCCGGACGGCTTTCGCGTATCCGCCGAATTCCTGGCCAAGGCGGACCGGGACCGCGTCCTGGAGATGGGTGCGCCCGCTCTTCACGACGTCGTCGAATTCGGCGGCCTTTGCCTCGAGTGCGGCCGCCAGATCACTCAGGGCAGTCAGCAGCTCAGGCAGGCGCCACAGACACCCCAGCCGGATGGCGGTCGGGATGGTGTCGTTGGTGCTCTGGGCCATGTTCACATGGTCGTTCGGGTTGACCGGTTTCTTTTCCGTCGCGCCGAGGCCAAAGCCCATGATCTCGTTGGCCCGGTTGGCCAGGACCTCGTTGAGGTTCATGTTGTGGCTGGTGCCGGCCCCGGCCTGGAACGGATCCACGACGAACTGGTCGGCAAGCTGGCCGTTCATGACCTCTTCGCAGGCCTGGAGGATGGCGGCGGCGAGCTTCGGGTCAAGCAGGCCCAGGTCGCGATTGACCTCGGCGGCGGCGCGTTTGATGGCGGCCATGCTCCACACAAAAGCCCGATAGGGGCGCATCCCGCTGATCGGGAAATTCAGGATGGCGCGCTGGGTCTGCGCGGCGTAATAGGCGTTGGCGGGCACCTGCATCTCGCCGAGCGAGTCTTTTTCAATGCGGAAGCTCATGGGGTCTCTCCTCGTGAATGGCTGATGATGGAAACGGCCACCCGCCGGCATTGGCCGGGCAGGCGGCGATCTGTCTGATGGGCCAAGCATAGCAAGCCCGGTATGGGTTGGCCCCGGCCAACTGGCCAGAAAGCGCGGGCCAGATGCCGAAACCTTAGTCCTGGGCGGCGGAGGGCAACGCTTCGGCGGCCTTCTTGCGGGACTCGGCGCGCTCTTTCAGCTTGTCGGACAGCCAATGAATACCGATTGGGGCGACGGATACCAGAATGATTGCCACCACGGCCAGCTCGAAGTTGTCATGGATGAGGGGGATCTGACCAAAGAAGAAGCCGGCCAGGGTTGCGCCAATCGCCCAGATGAAGCCACCCAGCAGGTTGTAGAACACGAAGTCCCGGTAGTGCATTTCGACGGCGCCCGCGACGATGGGGGCAAAGGTCCGCACAAAGGGCACGAACCGGGCCAGCACGATGGCCTTGCCGCCATGCTTTTCGTAAAACGCCCGGGCGGACAGGAGATAGTGCTTCTTGAAGAAACGCGAATCCTCGCGGCTGAAGATCTTGGGCCCGGTCTTCTTGCCAAACCAGTAGCCGACGTTGTCGCCCAGCACCGCGGCGATGAAGACCAGGGGAAGCAGGATCAGGATGTTGAACGGCTTTCCCGGCGCGACCGCGGACAGCGCGCCGACCGCGAACAGGAGGCTGTCGCCCGGGAGAAAGAAGCCAAAAAACAAGCCGCTCTCCGCAAAAACGATGCCGGCCAGAACGACGTAGGCCAGGACTGGAACCGGGCCGCTGCCGAGGGTCTCGAAGACTTGATTGATCAGTTGGAGCATTTTTTTCCTAGGCGGTCCCGAACTGGCGGTCCCCCGCGTCACCCAGGCCGGGGACGATATAGCCGCTCTCATTCAAGCGCTGGTCAAGGGCGGCCAGGTAGATCGGCACGTCGGGGTGGTCGGCATGCAGGCGGGCCACGCCTTCCGGCGCGCCGATGATCCCGAGATACTTGATGTGTCTGGCCCCCCAGCGCTTCAGAATGTCGATGGTGGCGCTGGCGCTGCCACCGGTGGCCAGCATCGGGTCGAGGACGAGACAGATGTCGACGGTCGGCTGGACGGGCAGCTTGTTGTAGTACTCGACCGGGCGCAGGGTGTGCTCGTCCCGATACAGCCCGATGTGCCAGACCTGGGCATACGGGGCCATCTCGAGCGCGCCGTCGACCATGCCCAGGCCGGCCCGAAGGACCGGCACAAGTCCCAGCCGCGCGCCGAGGCGCTGGCCGGGGGCCCGGCCCATGGGTGTCTCGACCGTGATGTCGACCGTGGGCAGGTCCACGGTCGCGTCGATGAGCATCATCATCGCGATCTCGCGGATGAGCTGGCGGAACTTCTTGGGCTCAGTCGTCTTATCGCGCAGGATCGCCAGCTTGTGCCGGATCAGGGGGTGGGTGGAGACGTAGAGCTCGGGCATCGCGGGCGGATTTTACCGTAGGGGCGGCCTGTTTTCTCAGCCGCCGCTCACGGTAGGTGGGCACACAAGATCGCCGGACGATTTTTAGTCGCGGAGCGAGGGTGGGACTGTAGCCGCAGGTTTCAACCCACGGGGCCCGAGCCCCAACAAACGATGCACTGCGTTCGAATTGAGGCGTGACTCGCGCGAGACGCCCGAGGGTTGAAACCCACGGCTACCCTCATTCGGTCGCTCCGCGACCGGGCTTGAGAGTGCCCCATGGACCCTGGTCCATCACCCCACCAGTTCGCGCGCCCGGGCCAGGCGCACATTCCCCTCGCTCACCAGTTGCGCGGCGATCCGCTCAACCTGGTCGCCGGTCGCGCCGGCGGCAATCGCGATCTGGCGGGCATGCAAGCCCATGTGCCCACGCTGGATGCCCTCCATCGCCAGGGCCCGGAGCGCGCCGAAATTCTGGGCCAGGCCAACGCATACGATGATCTCCGCCAGCGCGCGCGCGCCCGTCACCCCGAGAATCTTCAGCGCGACCTGGGC